>NZ_JBWJVP010000001.1:0-6838 GCF_056339915.1 Blautia sp. ZXY-1-B12
CCCAGCCCACATATCGAGAAAGAACCTCCTGCTGTTCGGGGCTTGCCTGCTGTCCGGCAGCTTCCAGCTCTTTCAGCAAACGAATCGCATTGACATTTGCCTGGAACTTGGCTTTCGGACCGCCCTCACCCAAATGCTCATCTGTAATGCGGAAGTTTTTTGCATTGCGGCGCAGGTTAGCCTTGTATTCCTCATAGGAGGCTTCCTCGGCAGCTTTGGCATTGGGAAAGGTCTGCCACTGGCCATTGACCTGAATGGAAACCGGGTGTTCGTCCAGCACTTCCTCAAAGGTTTTCTCCGGCTCAGTCACAGGGGCTGGCGGCTCCGGCTCCTCGATATGCAGTCGTTCCACCACCACATCATAAGGCAGATTGTTCTTATCGCCCGGATAGACGGCCATGGTCTCGGAATGGAAGGTCGGGGATTCGGTAGCCGGTTGGGGCTGTTCCTGTCCAAAACCGTCCTGCTGACGGGCATACATCCCGCGCAGCAAAGACGCAACCTCATCCCAGCGGAAATACAGCATAGCCAGACGCTTTTCCTCTGCATCCATGACTTCCAGTTCTATGCCCTGTGCCGTGGTACGGTAATCGACAATATCGCCGGTCTCCAGATTCAGTGTCTCAATCTCACCGGAATAGGCTCTGCTCAGCCAGTAGGCGATCTCGCTGTTGCTCCTGCCGGATTGCAGCAGCGTGGAAATCTGCTTTTTATCCGCTTCATCCATCAGTCCATGAGCCAATACATCCCGCAAGTCTTGTTCTGCCTTGTCCGGGTCAATAGGAAGAAACTCGGTATAGTAAGCATTGCGGCGGTCTGCCCGAAGCAGCTGCTCGAACTGTTCTTTGCGCTCTGCCCGGTAGATGGGATATACCATCCCGGTGGGCAGAAGCTGTACGGTGTCCTCCCGCAGCTCGGTGATCTGATAGGCGTCATCCTCGATATACACGGTATCGCCCACGGCATAGACCGGGGCGGCTGGGTCATAGGAGGTTCTTTGCGGAATTGGGCGGCGAACTGCGTCATATTCCTCATCGGAAATGGAAACTTCGGAAGTCTGCTCTGTCTCGGCATCTGCAATCTGCTCTGCATCTGACCTCACCTGTTGGATAAACGGATCATTGTCCAGTTTTTCCGGGTCTGCCACCTGGCCGTTGACAATCCCTCTTTCCTCCAGAGCTTCCCGGATGGCGATTGGGTCGATGTTGTCAAAACGATCCTGTTCTTCTTCGGTATAGAACCGTTCCTCCTGAATGAGCTGGGCAAGCCTGCGCTGTACCTTCGGCCAGGGCAGCTGCGTTTCCTCCGGGCTGCCGGCACGGACAACAAACAGGCTGTTGCTGTTACTGCCGCCGTATTCCTGAGCCAGCCATGCGGCGGTATCTTTTTCTCTTGCATGGTCTTTCATATAGCGGACAACAGCGTGTTTACTCTCAATATTGCCGTTCCATGCACAAAGGGCGGTATCAATATCCTCCTGAGAAAGAGGGCGCAGAAGCTCATGGAGCTTTGGATAGGTCTCGTCGATCACTTCCCGGTGCAGACGCTGACGGAACTCCGGCACATCGGAATAGAGCCGAATCAGCTCCATATCCTTAGAGCCAAGAACCGCACGGCGCACAGCGGCATTGCCCTCGATGACAGCATTTTCACGGTCGGAATGACCGCAGGCATTTCGATATGCCACATCCTCAGATATGGCGGCAGTCACCACAGGCTTATACTGCTCAAACTGCTCCCGAAGGGTAGGCTTTGGCGTTTCTTCCTCTATCTCCGGCTGCTGGGCATGAATGGCATCTTCTTCTGCCAGATCCTTTTCAGCCTGGATCTTGTCATACTGCGCTTGTTCCTGTTCGGTAAGATAGCGGCCTTTCTGGACAAGTGAAGTAATGCGCTTGGCAACCTTTTCCCAGTTCAAGTGAACATCCGGGCAGTCCTGCTTTTTATAGTGCAGTCCTTTCCCATCGTGATCTTCGCCGCTGTGTGTTGCGCCGGACAGGGCATGAGAGCGTCCGCCAATGCCATACTCGTCTTTAAGGAATCTCACTTTTTCCTTATCCGTATGGTTTTCCATGAAGAACGCATAGATACGGCCCTTTCCTCCGGCAAAACTGCTGCCGCCGGTCATGGCGGCGTCGATCTCATCCTCGGTAATGAAATGCTGGACGGTTGGCACTTGGGAAAGGTCCGAAGAAAAAGTTCTGCGTGGCAGGTCAAGATCCTTCAGGTTCTCCCAAATTTCCCTTGGCCTATGGTAATGAAAGCGCAACAGGTCACGGTCCTGCTGATAGGCAGTCCAGAAGGCGGCGTATTCTTCCTTGAGGGTCTGGCGGAAAGCCGGGTCACTCAGCTGCTCGGCAAGCCATGCAGTTTCTTCCGGGAACCCGGTTCTCTGAATACCGGACAGACAGGACAGATACCCGGAATCTCTGGCTTTATCGCTGAAATCGTGGTACAGATGCCAAAGTTTTTCTGCAAGGAGGGAGCGTTCATAGCCTGCCGCTTCTGCAAGCTCCACATTGGAGGCAAACTGGCCACTTTCCAAAAGTTCCCCGATGCGCTCTGCGGCACTCTCCCAGGAAATGACCTGGGCAGACCTGTCATAACGGACAGACTTCCCGTGGGAAAGATGGATGCCATCCTCGGCATACCATACGCTCACGCTGCCAAGGCCGTTGCCGCCGTGGTACAGCGTTTTCAGTATCTCGGCAATCTCAGCGGTGGTTTTCTGCTTTTCAAATGCTGCAACCACACGCTCCCTCTGACGATCTGTATTGCCTCCCAAACGCAGCACATGGTCAATATCATTTTGGGCAAAAGAAAAAGCAGAGGATGTATGCGCTACATTCTCTGCTTCATCTATGGATTGGATCTGCTCCGCTTCGGAGAGGAACAGGTTTAGGGTCAGCTGTTGATAAGCTCCGCCATCAGGATCTCCTCTGCCTGGGCTTTGCAGGTGTTCATCAGGCCCACCCACTTCATGGGATCGCTGGCTTTCAGTTCCTCGGTGGCTCCCGCTTCCTTCGCCAGCTGGAGCATCATCTGTTCCAGTCTGCTCTGGGCGGTCTCGTCGATCTCGATGAGGTGCGGGTACAGCTTCTCGCTCAGCAACATCTGGTTGTAGAGGATGGGACGGTGTTCCTTCAGGTAGGTTTTCCTCATCCTGCCGTACTTGCCCAGGGGTTTCTCCGGCTGCTGGCTCAGCTTCAGGTCGGGAATCTGATAGTCTCCGTTCTGGATGTAGGTCATGGGATTGTTCATCTTGCTTGCTCCTTTCTTGGTTGGCTTCGCGCTCTGCATTTCGGACGGTAACGCCGATCTGCCGCAGCACCTGCTGGTTGATCTGGCTGACCGCTGTTCCCAGCGCCCCGATGGTGGACGGGGTGTTGAAATCAAAGATCGCCATGAAATCTTCGTGGTCGAAGTAGCGTTCCGGCTCCAGTCCACAGCGGGACATCAAAGCGTAAGTGATGCTGACGGTGGCGGCTGCCTTGAACTGCACTCCGATGTTATACTCATCATATTCCTCCAAAAAGGAACCGTCAACGATATAGAAGAAGTCCTGCTGATGCTCCGTCCAGTATTCCTCGGCCAGTTTTCCGGCTACCTCGGTGAGCTGTCCGGCAAGATCCTCACCGGAAACATCATAGGTGCGCTCCAGCATGGCCTGCACGGAATCCAGATAGCGCTCCTCCAACTGCCACAGCCAGGGAGTGCGGGAATGTTCACGGGTTCCGGTGTCGGAAATGTCAAAGACATAACGCAGGCGAGGTCTGTCCCCGGAATCATCCACCAGAGCGATTCCCTTGGAACCGCGCCTTACATAACGGCCCATCTTTTCATTCCACAAATCGTACTCCGCACAGGCGGTGGCATCCGGTCGCTGGGCATAGATCATCAGCTGCTCATGGAACGGGTACTTGTAAAGGCGGGAAGCAGTAGTGAGAAACCCTGCCCATTCCTGCCAGCTCCCCGTGAGCTGTGTTGCCACTTTGTCCGCCATCTGTGCATATAGTTCAGCTTTGGTTGGCATGGTATTCTGTCCTCCTTTCGGTTTTGGGTAAAAGAAAAGCAGGAAACCTGAACGATTTCCTGCTTGCTACTTTGTGGCTTCTCATGCAATATTCTTCTTTTTCTTTGCCACAATAAATCCAATTATCATAAGCACATTCAAAACAAATACTACAACACTGCCTTCAATTTTATAAATTCCACCAGATAGCAGTTGATCGCCACCGAATGTCATATTAAACAAATGCGGATAGTCCTCTGCAAGTGATACTCCTCCCAAAATAATTGCTCCTACACTATTCCAGAGAAAATGAATGATTATAGGTGCAATCAAAGAATTTGTATATTCCAAAACTGCTGTCATAAACAAACTCATTGTCAAAACATTCAAAACAGGGAGAATTCCTGCTTCAAAAGCACCTCCATGTGCCAAAGTAAATAGCATGGTAGACACAACAGTTGCCGCAACTACATTGTAGTTTCTCTTTATCATCTGATATAGATAACCACGAACTAACATTTCCTGCATAATTGTGTTGATAAAGGCTGATAGTATCCAGAGCCAGAGCATAGAAATATGATTAGTATCTTCTATCCGTGCAGACCCGGCAAAAAGCAAAATACCGACAGATATACCTAACCAGCTTAGTCCCACTACCCCTCCTAATAAACTGTTATAGACGGGGCGTTGTGCGAGATGTAACTTGGTTTTTTTACGATCTACAAACCAAAAAATAACGGTCATAACAACAATCGCCAAAAACGGTATTAGTTCTGCAAAAAATCTCCACAGCGCTGCATTGTCAATCTCAGGAATTGGTATAACTGATGCGCAAATTGCCCATCCAACAAAGAAAATGATAGATTTTAATGATACTTCTATTAGCTTTTTCATATTTCTAAAACTCCCTAGTGCTTTCTAATTTACATAAAGTACATTATACATCATCTTGTCAAGGAGTTACATCCTTTTTTTGTAAAACTCTACTTGAAAAAATAGTAGAATAAATAGCTTTCTGTCCCCACAAAGAACAGCTTTAGGTTTACTGGTCAAAATCGGGGTACAGCTCCAACTCGGCAAAGTCCTCATCGGTCATCGCACAGAGCTTCGTAAGGGCGCTGTCGGTTAGCTCTCTCAGTTCTGTTTCCTCCGGCGAAAGCTCGCCGCGCATCTCACGCAGGCTGTCGATCAGTCCGGTGCGGCTGCCGGTATTGTAAATGCACATCAGGTTCATTTCCTCAAAAGTAAAGTTTCCCATATCAAATCTCCCTTTCCGCACTCTTTTTGGGTGCTGTCTTTTTGTGTTCCGCTTTGGGCTGGCTTTTCAGCTGATCCACAACGGATTTTTTCTTATCCCGTTCCTCCCGATGAACGGCATCAGCCAAGTCCATGAGGGAGATAGGCTGACCGCTGCGGGCCTGCTGTTCCAGCTCTGCCACCGTAGGCTCTTTTGCGCCATTATTGATGATACCGTCGATCATGCCGTAATCGTCCTCCACGGCCATCTCCGCATTTTTCAGCGGATTTTCCGGCAGGAATCCGGGGATCTGGGTAAAACCAACACTGTCACAGTAATGACAGGATACCTTACCATCCTGCTTGATCGCAACGATGTCACTGACACTCATAGAAGGACTTTGAAAATCCGCCGGTTTTTGCAGATTAAACTGCTCATATAGTTTTTCCAGCTGCTCCGGTACCGTGCCAGACTCCCTCAGCGGAGCAGTGTAAATGAGATCATAATTGCTGCGGTCTATGGAAATGGCATGGGACTTTAACCAGTCCAGATTCATAAAGCGCACATTCTGTGGATCGTCACGGCTCACCTGATAGATGGCAAAGCAATCTCTGTTCTGAGCAAGAAATGCCTGTTCCCGTTCCTGCTGATGTTCCTGGCGCTCCATGACCTTTTCGTGGAACTGAGGGCTTTTCTCCCATTCCTCACGGTCCACACCGAAAAGGCCGCCATGATCCATGATTTCCTGCGAGTCAAATACCATACTCTCCGTATTGTCCTCATGCAGCACATAGACAGTCAAACCAGCGGCATCCAGTTCCAGCGCCCGTTCTCTGGTAACAGGGAGCATCGCCATCTATAGGAGTATCCGTATTCCTGCATATCCGGTGTAGAGACCTGCTCATCCGGCGTTGGGTATTCATCCAGCGCCTGCTCCTGTGCTTCCGGCAGCGCTGGAAAGAAGCAGCCATCTGACTGGCCTCTGCCTGCATCTGCTGGTAGGCAGCTTCCTGCAAGGTCTCAATCATGGACAACGGTGCGTCATTTGACCGAGTCTCTGTCCAAATCGTTGTCATCACAAATCTGGAGAACTGCCTTCATGCGGGAAATCTCCGGCATATCCAGCTGACCACCGTCCAACTCTTTCATGGATGCGGCATCGTAAAGGGTATAGCCCCAGCCGCTGTCACAGGACTGGATATGAAGAGAGACGGCATTGTCGATCAGAAACAAAGCCTCCTGCTGATTGGCGTCCGCCCCCAGCACTTCCATTTCCGGCATTGCCGCAGCCAGTTCCTTTACCGCTTTCTGTACCAGCGGATTGTCACGGTAATAGTCGATTGCCTGAATAGTGTCCAGGTCAATGGTCTGCCCATCAAAATCGGAAACGGTCCTTCATAATCGCTTCCGTCTTTCAGTTCAAAACCAATGCCCTTGATCCCGTTCATTCGTTCTGCCGAATCTCCTGATAAATACGGATTGCTTCCTCCAAAGACAGGTTATCGTGAATTTCTTCGAGGTTTGGAAATTCCATGCACTCTGCTACATAGTAGGTCAGATCGCCGGTCGGCAGCCTATCAATACCTTAA
>NZ_JBWJVP010000002.1:0-2500 GCF_056339915.1 Blautia sp. ZXY-1-B12
TTGGTCAAGCCCTCACCCGATTAGTAACAGTCAGCTCCATGTGTTGCCACACTTCCACCTCTGCCCTATCTACCTCGTCGTCTTCAAGGGGGTTTACTTCTTTCGAATGGGATATCTCATCTTAAGGGGGGCTTCACGCTTAGATGCCTTCAGCGTTTATCCCTTCCGGGCTTGGCTACTCGGCCGTAGACTTGGCAGTCTAACCGATGCACCAGCGGCCCGTCCATCCCGGTCCTCTCGTACTAAGGACAGCTCCTCTCAGATATCCTACGCCCACGCCGGATAGGGACCGAACTGTCTCACGACGTTCTGAACCCAGCTCGCGTACCGCTTTAATGGGCGAACAGCCCAACCCTTGGGACCTACTACAGCCCCAGGATGCGATGAGCCGACATCGAGGTGCCAAACCACTCCGTCGATGTGAACTCTTGGGAGTGATAAGCCTGTTATCCCCAGGGTAGCTTTTATCCGTTGAGCGATGGCATTCCCACTTAATACCACCGGATCACTAAGCCCTACTTTCGTACCTGCTCCACCCGTCGGTGTCGCAGTCAAGCTCCCTTCTGCCTTTGCACTCTTCGAATGGTTTCCGTCCATTCTGAGGGAACCTTTGGGCGCCTCCGATACCCTTTCGGAGGCGACCGCCCCAGTCAAACTCCCCGTCTGGCATTGTCCCACCGCCGGGTCACGGCGGCTGGTTAGAAACCCAATACTGCAAGGGTGGTATCCCAACAGCGGCTCCATGGCAACTGGCGTTACCATCTCCTAGCCTCCCACCTATCCTGTACATGCAATACCGAGTCCCAGTACCAGACTGGAGTAAAGCTCCATGGGGTCTTTCCGTCCTGGCGCAGGTAACCAGCATCTTCACTGGTACTTCAATTTCACCGGATGCATTGTCGAGACAGCGCTCAAATCATTACGCCTTTCGTGCGGGTCGGAACTTACCCGACAAGGAATTTCGCTACCTTAGGACCGTTATAGTTACGGCCGCCGTTTACTGGGGCTTAAATTCAAAGCTTCGCTTGCGCTAACCTCTCCTCTTAACCTTCCAGCACCGGGCAGGCGTCAGCCCATATACCTCACCTTTCGGTTTCGCATAGACCTGTGTTTTTGCTAAACAGTTGCTTGAGCCTATTCTCTGCGGCCTGGTTTCCCAGGCACCCCTTATCCCTAAGTTACGGGGCCATTTTGCCGAGTTCCTTGACAATGCTTCTTCCGCCGGCCTTAGGATTCTCTCCTCATCCACCTGTGTCGGTTTACGGTACGGGTACGGTATAAACAATAGCGGCTTTTCTTGACGCATGGCTCACGGACTTCGCTACTTTATTTCGCTCCGCATCACGGCTTCCCATTGCCACCCGGATTTGCCAAAGTGACTGGTACCCCGCTTGCACCGGGCTTTCCATTCCCGGCTTCCGCTTTCCTTACGTGTCCCCACAGTTCTGTCATACCGCAGTACAGGAATCTCCACCTGTTGTCCATCGGCTACGACTCTCGTCCTCGCCTTAGGCCCCGACTTACCCAGAGCAGATCAGCTTTACTCTGGAAACCTTGGATATTCGGCCATAAGGATTCCCACCTCTATTCTCGCTACTCATTCCGGCATTCTCTCTTCCATGCAGTCCACAGCTCCTTACGGTACTGCTTCTTCCCGCATGCAATGCTCCTCTACCAACCTTTCGGTTCCTTAGTTTCGGTGGCGCGTTTCAGCCCCGGACATTTTCGGCGCAGGACCTCTCGACCAGTGAGCTATTACGCACTCTTTGAATGGATGGCTGCTTCTGAGCCAACATCCTGGTTGTCTTCGAAATCCCACATCCTTTTCCACTTAACGCGCACTTTGGGACCTTAACTGAAGGTCTGGGCTCTTTCCCTTTTGACCGCCCAACTTATCTCGTGCAGTCTGACTCCCGATAATCGATTACGCGGCATTCGGAGTTTGATATTCTTCGGTAGGCTTTGACGCCCCCTAGGAAATTCAGTGCTCTACCTCCGCAAATCTGTATCGAGGCTAGCCCTAAAGCTATTTCGAGGAGAACCAGCTATCTCCGGGTTCGATTGGAATTTCTCCCCTATCCACACCTCATCCCCACCCTTTTCAACGGATGTGGGTTCGGTCCTCCACTACCTCTTACGGCAGCTTCAACCTGGACATGGATAGATCACCCGGTTTCGGGTCTACTCCTACTGACTTAAGGCCCTCTTAAGACTTGGTTTCCCTACGGCTCCACACCTGAAGTGCTTAACCTTGCCAGTAAGCGTAACTCGCCGGACCGTTCTACAAAAAGTACGCGGTCGCACATATAAAGTGCTTCCACAGCTTGTAGACACAGGGTTTCAGGTTCTCTTTCACTCCCCTCCCGGGGTCCTTTTCACCTTTCCTTCACAGTACTATGCGCTATCGGTCACTAAGTAGTATTTAGCCTTAGGGGGTGGTCCCCCTGATTTCCCACAAGGTTCCACGTGTCTCGTGGTACTCTGGATCCTGCTCAGTCTG
>NZ_JBWJVP010000002.1:7500-49834 GCF_056339915.1 Blautia sp. ZXY-1-B12
TGAACATGGAATTTCCTCTCGAGCAGGAAACTGAGGGTGGAACTCAACATTTTCTTATGAAACTGAGAGAAAGCAAACTGACCGATGATGCACTGGTAGAAAGTTTCTACGATAAGATCATTGAAAACTATGATTATCCCGAAAACTACTACATCATCCTGATCCATGGAGTATATGATATCCCCGGAAAATCTTCCGACGGTGCAGAAATGTTTGATGCATCTGATGAGATTTATGAGCACATCATGTGCTGTATCTGTCCTGTAAAACTCTCTAAGGCAGGTCTTTGCTACAATGCCGAAACCAACAGCATTCAGGACCGTATCCGCGACTGGATCGTGGAACTTCCGGATGTTGCTTTCCTTTTCCCGCAGTTTAACGACCGCAGCACTGACATCCATGGTGTCCTTTATTATAGTAAAAATGCAAACGAGCTTCGGGATATTTTTATCGATGAACTGCTTGGATGTACAGCACCTCTTTCTGCAGGAGGACAGCGTGATTCCTTTAACGCACTGGTTGAAGATACTCTGGGCGACGACTGCAGATATGACACTGTATTAAGCATTCACGAGAAATTAAACGACCTGATCGAATCACAGAAGGATGAGCCGGAACCTGTAGTTCTGACCAAATCTGAGGTAAAACGCCTCTTTGAAGAATGCGGCGTAGAAGATGAAAAACTACAGTCATTTGATGAACAATACGAGATCACAGCCGGGGAAAAATCCTCTCTGGTTGCTTCCAACATCACCAATACAAAAAGATTCGAGATCAAAACCCCGGATGTTGTAGTCCACGTAGATCCTGAACGTGCCGATCTTGTGGAAACACGCGTAATTGACGGACGCAAGTGCCTTGTGATTCCAATGGAAGGCGAAGTTGAACTGAACGGAATCCGCGTACATACAGGAAATGAAAATCCTTCTGATGACGAATTTTATGACAATACAGATACTGAGACAGAGGAGACATCTGATGGAGAATAATCGTAAACTCTTATTTTTTGACATTGACAAAACCCTGTTAACCCCTTACCCATGGACAGTTCCGGACAGTGCGAAACAGGCTTTAAAAGAAGCCCGCTATAATGGTCATCTCCTTTTCATCAATTCCGGACGTACCTATACAATGATTCCGGAAATCATTAAAGAAATGGGATTCGACGGCTATGTATGCGGATGCGGCAGCCAGATTTATATGAATGAAGAGCTTTTGTTTTCCAGTTCTATTCCAAATCCGCTTTGCCGTAAAACAACAGAATTACTGCGGGAATGCAGAATTCCTGCGTTTTTTGAACGCCCGGATAAGATTTTATATGACAGCAGTTCATGTGCTGTTCCTGAAACTGTTCAGAAGCTGAAAGCAGAAGTTATAGTAGAAGATCTGGCTCTCTACCCGCCCGAAACATACAACCATTTTACATTTGACAAGTTTCTGGCTTTTCCGTCTGCTGATTCTGATATGGAAACTTTCCGCAAATTTGCAGATGAACATTTTCTGTGTTTCATACATGAAGACAAGGCATGGGAACTGACTCAGAAAAATCTCAGCAAAGCAACCGGAATCCGGTTTCTGGCAGACCGCCTTGGGGTTCCGGTCAAAGACACCTATGCATTCGGCGACAGCACGAACGATCTTCTTATGCTGCAGTTCGCCGGAAACAGCATCGCAATGGGCGACTCGGATCCCCTGATCCTGCCTCACTGCACTTACCAGACAACCGATATAGAGGACAACGGAATTGCCAATGCTTTGAAGCATTTCCATCTCATTTAGCAGAACATACAAAATAACGTATTATCATATCTCTATTTATCTGTGTTATTTTTGCATATTTAGGAGAATGATTTCGGATTTATTTAAACTTAAAAACAGCTATGTGAAAACACTCAGGTTTTCATCATAGCTGTTTTAATTTACAATACTCAATTCCTATCAGCAAGCTACTGACAGTTCGGATTTTCTTATTTAGCTGCTTCTGTCGGTGTTGCTTCCGGTGTTTCAGTAGTTTCTGCTGCTTCTTCCTCTGCCGCAGGTGTCTCAGTCACATCTGTATCTTCTGCTGCAGGTGTTTCTGTAACTTCCTCTGTTTCCGGTGTTGGAGTTGCCTCTTCTGTCACTTCAGGTGTCGGTGTTTCCGGAACCGGAGTAGGAGTCGGCGCCATGAAGGTATGTTTGTCAGTGATCTTAAGTGTCTTAAGGACTTTCTTAACCGCCTTTACATCTGCCTCATCCAGCCATTTAGCAGTTGTATCTGTAAAATAGGTACTTTCTTTGGAATTCTGAAGAGATTCTCGCTTGGAAGCTGTGGCATCTTCATCATTGATCTTGTCAAGTCTTACTACATAATATCCTGTGTCAGTCTCAATAATATTGTCTGCAACTTCTCCGTCTTTCAGTCCTCTCAGAACCTTCAGAACCTCATCCGGATATGCCTCGCTGCCGGAATCTTCATCCTCGTCTTCGCTCTCTTTTGTTGTAAAATTACCCTGTACTGCAGAATAACTGTCATCTACACCTTTGGCAATCTCACTCATGTCTGCTGTAGGATCCTCTTTCATCTTATCCAGAATCTCCTGAGCCTGTTCTTTCTTAGTCTTTTTCTCCTCATCAGTTATATCATCACCGCTTGTAGAGATACTTACATAAGTGAAGGTTGTCTGATTCGCTTCATCATCAGAAACTGTGATCTTTCCTTCTGCTACAACCGGATCATACATCTTCTTCTGAATTGTCTGAAGCTCCAGAAGTGTTTTTACCTGATCTTCCGTTACCGCAAGTTCCTTAATTGTCTCTTCACTGTTTGCAGCCATAAACTGTGATGCTGCATCTGCGATCGCTGTTTCATCATCATCTGTAAGCTCTACGTTATAATCCGCAGCCTTCTCTTTGAGAATATACATCTTCTCAACAGACTCCAGACTGCTTGTCACTGCCTGATCACCATAAGTCTCATCTGAATCATCACCTGCTGTCTGATCCCAGATATTATCTGCACTTCCCATATAATTTAAATACATGGTTGTTGTCTGCTGTTGTTGTTCGCGGGCATAAAGACTTACAACTCCAAGCGGAATATCTGTTCCGTCAACAGTAGCCACTGTCTTTGTTCCATCTAATGTTTTACTTCCACAGCCGGAAAGCATACCAACTGACATCACACCTGCCAGTGTCACAACGGCTGTTCTCTTTACCATTTTTTTCATTTCTTCCTCCATATTATCAATCTGGTCTTTCTTCCATACCACTTTCCCAGAATGTACTGTTATTAGAGTATAAACTTTTTTCCTGCGAAGGGCAAGGCAAATCGAAAAATATGTAGTATATTTCACATATTTTCCGCCATGCTCTTAAGTTCCTCTGCAAATTCCGTCAATGCCAGGATCAGATTCCCCTGTGGTTCCAGGATAAATTTCGGTTCCTGCTCATTCTTAAACTGCAGACCTCTTCTGTATTTCTGCATAAGAGCCGGAAAGCCTTCTGTATTCAGCCTTGCTTTCTCATAAAGGGTAAACCGGACTATTTTTCCAGTCTGCTTTATTTCCGTTACGTACCCCTGATGAGCAATCGCCTTTAACTTCGCAATCGCCAGAAGATTCAGCACTGCCTTTCCGGGTTCTCCGAAACGGTCCAGAAGTTCTTCCAGCATATCATCATAATCCTGTTGTGTCTCAATCCCCGCAATTCTTTTATAAATATCCAGCTTCTGAAATTCATTACTGATGTAGGAATCAGGAATATACGCATCAACATTCAGATCAACTGATGTCTCGAAATCCTCCATTGTATGGATACCCTTCGCCTCTTTCACTGCTTCATTGAGCATCTTACAATAAAGATCATATCCAACCGCATTCATATGTCCATGTTGCTGCGCACCCAGCAGATTTCCGGCACCTCGAAGTTCCAGATCTCTCATTGCAATCTTAAATCCGCTTCCCAGATCCGTATACTCGCGGATCGCAGCCAGACGCTTCTCAGCCGTCTCCTTCAGCATCACATTCTTTCTGTACATCAGAAACGCATAGGCAGTTCTGTTGGAACGCCCGATCCTTCCCCGAAGCTGATAAAGCTGAGAAAGCCCGTATCTGTCTGAATCATGGATAATCATAGTATTTACATTGGAAATATCCAGCCCTGTCTCAATGATCGTGGTGGAAACCAGCACATCAATATCCCCGTTTACAAAGGAATACATCACATTCTCCAGTTCCCTCTCACTCATCTGGCCATGAGCAAAATCCACCCTTGCGTCCGGCACCAGCTTCGCAATACGCAGGGCAACATCTGCAATATCCGTCACTCGATTATAAACATAATAAACCTGTCCGCCTCTGCGCAATTCCCTGTTGATAGCCTCTCGGACTGTCTCTTCATCATATTCCATAACATATGTCTGGATCGGCATTCTGTCCATAGGAGGTTCCTCCAGGACACTCATATCCCGGATTCCGATCAGGCTCATATGAAGAGTACGGGGAATGGGCGTTGCAGTCAGTGTAAGGACATCCACATCCTTCTTTAACTGCTTGATTTTTTCCTTATGCGTAACTCCAAACCGCTGTTCCTCATCAACGATCAACAGGCCAAGATTTTTGAACTGTACGTCTTTGGAAAGGATTCTGTGCGTTCCAATGATCACATCCACCTGACCTTTTTTCAGATCTTCGATTGCCTTCTTCTGTTGTGCCGGGGTCCGGAATCTGCACAACAGTTCCACACGTACCGGAAATTCCTTCATCCTCTGCACAAAGGTATTATAAATCTGCTGCGCAAGGATCGTTGTAGGTGCAAGATAAGCTACCTGTCTGCTCTCCTGTACTTCCTTAAATGCGGCACGCAGCGCCACTTCTGTTTTGCCGTATCCCACATCCCCGCAGATAAGCCGGTCCATAATCCTGGTACTCTCCATATCACGTTTGGCATCCTCAATAGCACTGAGCTGATCCTCTGTCTCTTCATATGGAAACATTTCTTCAAATTCTCTCTGCCATACAGTATCAGGACCACAGACATATCCTTCCTTTTCCTGACGCACTGCATAGAGCTCTACCAATTCTTTTGCAATATTTTTAACTGCCCCACGAACCTTGCTCTTTGTTTTATTCCACTCCTGAGTACCAAGTTTGTTCAGCTTCGGAGCCTTTGCAGCATCTGCCCCTGAATATTTCTGCAGACAGTCAAGCTGAGTAGCAGGAATATAGAGATTGCTTCCGCCTCTGTATTCAATTTTAATATAATCTTTAACGATCCTGTCTACTTCAACTTTTTCAATTCCTCGGTAAATACCAAGACCATGCTTTTCATGGACAACAAAATCGCCGATAGAAAGCTCCGCAAAATCCTGAATACGGCTTCCACTGTAATTTTTTTTCTTCTTTTTCTTCTTCTGTTCCTGTCCAAAAATGTCAGATTCTGTCATTACCGCAAACTTGATCAACGGGTATTCAAAGCCCTTCTTTGCATGGCCATAAACCACCATGATCTCGCCCGGACAGATCTCCCTGTCATAATCTTGTCCATAAAAGGCTGCCAGTCCCTCTTCCTGAAGATCCTTTGCCAGCCTCTCGGCCCTTGTGCGGGAACCGGAAAGCAACGCGATCCTGTATCCCTGTTTCTTATACTGATGAAGATCTTTTACCAGAAGTTCAAAACTGTTGTTATAAGCGCTGATTGATTTTACCTCCAGGTAAAATTTCTCCCGCACTTTCCAGCCTGCCTGTTTCGGTTCCAGCGCACATACAGAAATACAATTGCGTTTATTCAGTTCTTTTTGAAGCTGTTCAAAAGAACAAAGCCAGTTTTCCGGCAGATTCCGGCTGCCTTTTTCCTCTCTGTGCATACGGCTCTGTCTGTACTCTTCTTCTACAGCCCCGCCTTTCTCAGTCAGTCGGTTTGGTTCATCCAGAAAGATTATGGTTCTTTCCTCCGGAAAATAATCCAGGAAGGAAACCATATCCTTGTCCCCTATATGCTCCACCGCCGGATAGATCGTAAGTTCTTCCAGATTTTCCAGAGAACGCTGACTCTCCGGATCAAAACTCCGGATAGAATCAATCTCATCTCCCCAAAGCTCGATTCTCCATGGATTTTCCTCAGTGAGACAGTAAATATCCACAATACCGCCACGCACAGAGAACTGCCCCGGCATTTCCACCTGTCCTACCCGCTCGTAACCTAAAGCCACCAGCTGGTTCTTCAGCTGTTCTGTGTCTACGGCGCTGTCACTTTCGTAATGAATCAGCTGTTCTTTTATCTTTTCCAGAGATTCCAGAAAATCCATACATCCGTCAATACTTGTAACAACTGTCAGTTCTTTCTCTTCCAGTAACGCCTTAATGACCTTCATCCTCTGACGTATCAGCAGATTTCCATGGATATCTGCCTGAAAGAACAGAAGATCTTTCGCAGGATAAGAATACACTTTTCTGTCATAAAATCTGTAATCTTCATAAATTTCTCTGGCGCGGCGTTCGTCCTCCGCCAGGATCAGACGATAAGGTGCAATCCCGGAAAGTCCGTACATCAGATGAGGTTTCTGCGATTCCATACACCCCGAAACCTGCAGGATTCCCTTATTCGTTTTGCTTTTTTCTTTAATCTGTTCAAACTCTGCAAGCCCCTGCAGAGGTGTTAAAAATGCTTTCATCTTCACCCCTCATGATCCTTCGACGTAATAAAAGCGGCTTCTGTTTCCAGTTACCGCTTTCTATACCTTTTGCTGAACAATCATCTGTTTCCTGTCTGCTTATTTCTGTACAGGTACTTTTCTGTTATATTCGTTCATGGCTGCATCTGTACCCTGTGAGATTATGATATCCACAGCCTTTGCCGCCTTTGCTATTGCTTCATCCACAAGTTTCCTGTCTTCTGTGGAAAATCTGCCAAGTACATGATCTGCCAGATCCCATCCCTTCGGCTTTGCACCAACTCCTACTTTGATACGGAGAAATTTCTCTGTGCCAAGCTGGCGGATAATATCTTTGATCCCGTTATGTCCACCCGCACTTCCCTGCTTGCGGATGCGAAGCTGCCCGGGCTCCAGATCAATATCATCATAAATAACAATAAGCTCTGATTCCGGATCAATTTTAAAATAATTCGCCATCTCACGAACAGGACCGCCACTCAGGTTCATAAAAGAAAGCGGCTTCATAAGAATCACTTTCTCTCCGCCGATCATAGTTTTACCGTACATGGCATTAAATTTCACACCACCCTGAGGGACATTGTAATCCTCTACCAGACGGTCAACGGTATCAAATCCCATATTGTGGCGTGTTGCTTCATACTGTTTCCCGGGATTTCCCAGGCCAACTACTAAATACATATATGTGTCTCCTGCTTAATTTAACACCATTTTCCGGAATTACCATACCTGTTCTGATGTCAAATTTATTTTTTTACATCCTCTAAAGTGTGTTCAAAAAACCAATCCTGCAAATTGTGACGCACATCTTGCGGGAATGATTTTTCAGACACGCTCTAAGATAATTAATTAAAATATACCATCTCTTCCTTAAGCGGCTCGCATTCTTTCACATCACTTGCATAAAGAACAATGCCCTCACCCTGATATTCTGTACGGTTCTCAAATGCGACCTTCGCTGTTACTTCTACCCAGCTGCCCTCTTTGATATGCGGTGCATAATCGCTTCTGCACACGTATCCAAGGAAAGTGGTATCATCTGCGCAGCAGGTCATTGCCACACGTCCCGGAACAAAGAATTTACTTCCCATTCCACGTGGTTTCATGACACGTCCTTTAAAGCGGACAATTTTGTCTACATATTTATCCGGATTATCCATGGCATCCACAAACCAGATACCATAATCTTCCGGTGGAATCTCAATGATCGGTGCATTGATATCAAACGGCATCTCATCCTGGAAAATGTCATCCATCTCGCCCTCTTCATTTTCAAAGATAACCTCTGCACTCTGATTTGCAACCTTAATCCCTCGTCTGTATGCAGGAAGCGGATCTCCCTCTTTACAGCGGTTAAATACAACCATATCTGTATTTCTGATCATATCCATGAACAGAGATTTCATGTTTGCCATATAAACCTGATAAGTAGTTGCATCCACACAGGTAATCTCCTGCTCAATGCCCCAGCCTTCCGGAAGCTCCATCTGCTCAAACTTACTTACAAGCCACATTCCGTTGTACTCGATCACAACACGCTCCGGCTGATGGATGATATCCATGGCAGCCAGACGCTGTGGTGTCAGATCTTCTTCATCCTCGATCACTTCCACAACTGTGTTTGTAAGTTTCAGTTTATCCATATCATATTCTTCTTCGCCTTCTTCGCAAAGGATCAACAGAGTTTTGCCGTCAATGGCAAAATACTCCTGCTGCAATGTAAAATCCAGGAAAGTAGTCTTTCCGCTTTCCAGGAATCCCGTAACCAAATAAATGGGAACTCTGATATCATCCATCATATAATTTATTCCTTTATCTTTATTCTGATTCTGTTATTATCTGCCGAAATCGTTCAGTCTCGCATCTATGACACAGGATTTCATGCTCCGATGAGCTAAATCCAAATGCAGTATTTTAGAGGATTGCCATAAATCGCTGCTTCCTCATGATCATTATGCAAGCCCGAATAATTCTGCAAGTTTATCTTCTTTCAGTTTAGAGCCGATCACGCAGAGACGGCCTGTGTATTCCGGTGCACCTTCACGGATCTCTGTTTCCTCCGGAACCATGTCAAAATAAATCCATGTTCCGTCTTCTGCAGGAAGCATTCCCTTTGCACGAAGAATAATACCGTAATCTTCAGAAGCGGAAAGAGCCTCAAGCATCTTCTCAAGACCTTCTCTTGTGTATTTCCTGATCGTCTCACGTCCCCAGCTTGTAAATACCTCATCTGCGTGATGATGGTGATGATCATGATGATCATGTCCGCAGCCGCATTCATGGTCGTGATCGTGGTGATGATGCTCATGTTCCTCATGATCATGTCCACAGCCGCATTCATGGTCGTGGTCATGGTGATGATGTTCATGTTCTTCGTGATCATGTCCACAGCCACATTCATGATCATGGTCGTGATCGTGATGATGATGCTCTCCATGTTCATGTACATGTCCGCACTCCGGGCATACCTCTTCCTCAGACATCAGTTCTTCCTCAAGAGATACCGGTTTCTCCATAACCTCAAGGATTTTCTTTCCGTCCAGTTTCTCAATCGGAGTGGTGATGATAGCAGCTTTCGCATTAATTCCACGAAGAAGTTCCATTGCCTGCTGTGCTTTCTTTTCATCAATGATATCTGTACGGCTCATGATGATCGCACCTGCATATTCAACCTGATTATCAAAGAACTCACCAAAGTTTCTCATATACATTTTGCACTTCTTTGCATCAACTACAGTTGTATAGCTGTTCAGAACGATATCCACATCTCCCTGAACACCCTGTACTGCCTTGATAACATCTGAAAGTTTACCAACACCTGATGGCTCGATCAGGATTCTGTCCGGATGATATTTGTCCACAACCTCTTTCAGAGAAGTGCCGAAATCTCCCACTAATGAACAGCAGATACATCCGGAATTCATTTCGCGGATCTGAATTCCCGCTTCCTTCAGGAAACCACCGTCAATACCAATCTCACCAAATTCGTTCTCGATCAGTACAACCTGCTCATCTGCATAAGCCTCTTTCAGAAGTTTCTTAATCAATGTAGTTTTACCGGCTCCAAGGAAACCGGAAATAATATCAATCTTAGTTGCCATTGTCTTATTTCTCCTCTTCGTTAAAATTTATATTTCTGAATAACTGCCATATAGCCGTCATTTTTTATATTCTGCCATTTTTATGAACAAACAGAATAACTTTTGGAACTGCCATCATTATCTGTCTGTTTATATATTTGCCTGTAACGTACTCATTATACATAAGATGTCCAATGTATTCAAGTCTGCCATCAACGCATTTTGACCAGGAAACACTTGTGCCCCCTGGTTTACAGATATCCTGCAGCTGTTCAATACCTTCAGAACAACCTGCCTGTTCACATCAAAGAAAGGGGCATGATTCACTATCATGCCCCCGCCTGTATACACTAATGATCAACCGTTGATCATAAAGCTCATTAATTTATCAATATCGTCTTTCTCATAAGCAACGATCTCAAGTTCCGGAATCTCTCCGCCTGAGAAAATGTTTGCCAGAGATACATACTGGGATAATTTAGATTTAAGGTTCAGTCTGTCACCTTCGCCTGTTACTAATTCTACTCTGCCTTCGCAACTGTCAACTACAGAAAAAAATTTATCGATGTCTTTAATGTTAGATACTTTCATGTTCATTCTCCTTTCAACATGGAAACCATTATTCTCTCTATTCCTTGTGTTCGCGATAATTATAACGCAGATAAATTTCAAAAGCAATTATTTATATTTCACGAATTTTTCATATATTATCGGGCTTACCCTGCAATATTGTCAAATAAATAACATGCCCCTGACAATAATTCTCTCAGATATTCACATATACCCTGAAATCATCCCTCAAAATTAATATGTAAAAATCGCAACCCCATAAGCCGGCAACGGATATGCGAAGGAAAACTCTCTGTTATCACATTCCTGTTTCACTGCCTTAAATGTCTTTGGCTGCTCCAGAAGTCCATTCTCGTCCATAATCAGCTTGTACTGTTTTTTCTTCGGAACACCAACCCTGTAATCCGGACGGTCAACAGGTGTAAAGTTAGCTATGTAAAGAATATTGTTTCTCTTTGTAGGAGACTTTCTCACAAAGCTGAAAATACTTCTGTCCCCGTCATCCGCATTGATCCACTCAAATCCTTCCGGATTATTATCACCGGCATAAAGTGCCGGATATTTCTTATAAATAGTCAGGAGATCATGCACATAATTCTGAAGTTCCTTGTGTGGCTCTTCATTCAGAAGGAACCAGTCAAGTTCTCTCTCCTCACTCCATTCACGAAGCTGTCCGAATTCCTGTCCCATGAACAGAAGCTTCTTACCCGGATGGCAGTTCATAAATGAATAGGCAGCCTTTAAATTCCTGAATTTGTCCGGTAACTCTCCCGGCATCTTCTCAAGCATGGAGCATTTCAGATGAACCACCTCATCATGAGAAAGAACTAATACATATCTCTCACTGTATGCATATGACATGGAGAAAGTCATCTTATTATGATTAAATTTACGGAAATACGGATCCAGCTTCATATATTCCAGGAAGTCATTCATCCATCCCATATTCCACTTCAGACTAAAACCAAGTCCGTCCTTCTCTGCATCCCCTGTAACCATCGGCCATGCAGTAGATTCCTCAGCGATCATCACAGTTCCATGATTCCTTCCAAGAACTACTGTATTCAGATGCTTAAAGAATTCAATAGCCTCCAGATTCTGATTTCCGCCATATTTATTTGCGATCCATTCTCCATCCTTCTTACCATAATCAAGATAAAGCATGGAAGCAACAGCATCCACACGAAGTCCGTCTACGTGGCACTCCTCCACCCAGTAAAGGGCATTTGCGATCAGAAAGTTCTTAACCTCCGGGCGTCCGTAATTATAAATCTTGGTACCCCAGTCCGGATGTTCTCCCTGTCTCGGATCAGCGTGCTCATACACTGCGGTTCCGTCAAAGTTCGCAAGACCATGGGCATCTTTCGGGAAATGTGCAGGTACCCAGTCAAGGATAACTCCAATCTTATTCTGATGTAAATAATCCACCATATACTTGAAATCCTGCGGCGTTCCATATCTGGAAGTCGGTGCATAATATCCGGTCACCTGATATCCCCAGGAACCGTCAAAAGGATGCTCTGCGATTCCCATAAGCTCTACATGGGTATATCCCATTTCCTTCACATAAGCTGCCAGGGCATGTGCAAATTCTCTATAGTTATAAAATCCTTTTTCATTTTCCTCTGACTGCGGATGCTTCTTCCATGAACCCGGATGAACCTCATAGATTGCCATAGGCTCTACCTGCTCATCAAACTTCTCTCTGTTCTTGATCCATGTGGCATCCTTCCATTTATAGTCTGTGATATCTGTGATCCTGGAGGCTGTACCCGGACGGAGTTCAGCTTCATTTGCATAGGGATCTGCCTTATAAAGCTTCTCTCCATGCGCACCCACGATAAAGAATTTATACAGCTGTCCGATCTTTGCCCCCGGAATAAATACCTCATAAACACCGATCGGACCAACCTTCTCCATCGGGTTTGCTTCTTCCTCCCAGTCATTAAATTCACCGATTACAGAAACAGACTGTGCATTCGGCGCCCAGACCGCAAAATATACACCCTTTTTTCGTCTGTATGTAGTCGGATGGGCACCCAGTTTCTTATATACTTCATAATTGGTTCCCTGTCCAAATAAATATTGATCCAAATCCGTAAATTTCATACTCACACCCATCTGGAGTCCTCCCTTAACTTCGGTTTCTATCTTTTTTACAGATACTGATTCCATAAAATAATGCCGTAACAGAATCTCTTACATTGCTGTTCACTCTCTTCTCAGTAACGTAGCCAAAATTCATTCCAGATTGCCTGCGGCAATGGAATTTTGGCGTATGAACAGTAACTATCTTACAGCAAGTTCAATCAGGAATACGAACTGACTTTTAGTCATTCTATAAGCCTTATTATACCAACGGACATTCCATACGTCAATTAAAAATATGTGTATATTTAACAATTTTTTCATATATTTTATGTGTTTTTTGTAAGAAACATAAAGAGCAAAGAAGTACCATTGCTCTCTTCTTTGCTCTTTCGTATATTCATAATTCTTCTGTATGATCCACACTGCAGGATTGCATATGTTTTTTATTCCGTTCCATCTCCGTAATCTACAGAATCATCGCTGTAATCTTCCGAATCATCTGAACTTCCATCATCATAACTTCCGTCATCCGAACTTCCATCATCATAACTTCCATCGTCTGAACTTCCATCCGAATAATCCCCGCTTCCATCTGAGGAATCTGTGCTTCCGTCAGAAGAGTCTGCACTTGCATCAGATGTACCATCTGTTCCGTCTGTGGAAGCTGCTGCATCAGAACCGCCCTGATATCCCGGCACACCTCCATTACTGAGTGTGCTCGGCCAGAAATCCACATAACATGCATTCTGTAAGGTCACATTCTTGGCTTCTGCCATCTCACTTACCGTTACAAGTTTATATCCCTGTGCAATAAGATCCGGTATCAGTCTCAGAGCAGCCTTTACAGATGGCTCATGAATATCATGCATCAGGATGATAGTTCCATCTGTCAGATCTCCATTCATTACTGCACTGTAATCTGCATCTGCATCCAAAAGTTTCCAGTCTTCTGTGTCCAGTGACCACATAAAGAACGGCTTATTTACAGTATTATAAATATCTGAATTTCCGTCCCCGTAAGGTGCACGTGCCACACTCGCAGCCTGGCCACATGCCTGAATCAATGCATCATCTGTATCAGAGAACTGCTTTGCAACTGCGTCAAGATCAATTGTCGTCAACTGTGTATGATCCCAGGAATGACTTCCAATCTCACAGCCAAGTTCCAGCATACGTTTTGGCGCATCCGGATATGAACTGACATTCTGACCAAGCATAAAGAATGTTGCATGAGCATTATTCTGTTCCAGACAATCCAGCAGTTCATCTGTATACTCTCCCGGACCATCATCAAAAGTCAGTGCCAGCATAGGACGTACCTTACTCGGATCATAAGATCCGTCTTCATTAAAGTAATAATCCTTCACTCCCTTTTCTACCCATCCTGTCTGTATATATCCGTTTTCGTCAAAAGAATAGGTAACACCATCTATATCCTGAAATCCATTTGAAAAATATGTACCATCTGTATTCTGATACCACTTTCCGTTAGCATCCTCATGCCATCCGGCTGTCATCGCGGCAACCTTATCTGTATCTGATTTACCTTTCAATGGCTGTCTCACCGCAGCATCGGAATTTGCCTGAACTTCCTCTGTATCTGCCTGAGCCTGTACAGTCTGATCACTGCTTCCGCCTCCGGCTACATGATGTGCGATCGGAATAATAATTCCTCTCACCACAAACACCACCGCCAGAATCATGCCAATAACACAAAGTCCGATCTTTGTATAATGCCTGATCATCATCTGGCGTTTTTTTCTGCGCATTCTTTCGCGCAACACCCTCTTATCCATGGTTTCCTTTCCCCGCTTCTTTTTGTTAATTAGTCCCTGACAGCGTACATCACAGTACGGAGTAATCCACTTTTATCAATAATCATAACTCATTTATCAGGTAAATACAATGCCAATTATTCACTCTGATCAACATCTTCCGTACCTAATTCCTCTTCCAGATTCTCATCTACATCTGAATTGTCCTGTCCGGAATCATCAGTATCTTCATTTGATACATTCTGATCACTGTCCTGTTCTGCATTTTCTGCCGCAGCATCTGCATCATCTGCCAGCACATCACCGTTTGCGACTTTCTCACTCACACTCGCATTTTTTATAATGAACTCCTCCACTCTGAGAAGTCCGACTGATTCATCTACATAATCCTGTCCGTAAGTTCCAACCAGCTCTGCAATACTGGAAACACCCATCTGTTCTACCAGTTTATCCTGCAGCTGAAGGCTCTCTTTGTCGTCAAGTGACAGTCCCTCTGCATCCATAATCCCCTGCACGATCAGGTTCTGCTTAACCTTACCCTCTGCATACTGCTGACATTGTTCATCAAAATCATCCTGCGAAATACCCTGACTGTCTGTAAACTCTTCCAGAGTCATGTCTGCCTGTTTTGCATAAACTTCCATGCTCTTCTTAAATTCAGAAACAGCCTTATCCACATCTTCCTGTGGGTATTCTTTTACCTCAGAGTTCTCAAGCACTGTACTCCATGCAGTATTCTTAAGAACCTCCTGCGCAGATTCCTTTGCGTTTTTCTCAAGCTCACTGCGAATACTCTCACGATAATCATCTACTGTTGTATAATCTGTGTTCTTTGCAACCCATTCATCTGTAAGTTCTCCTTCACGCCGCACGTTCTGCACCGTAACCTTGTATATAACTTCCTTACCTGCCAGAGTTTCGTCTGCATAGTCTGACGGGAAATCAATTTTAATCTCTTTTGTGTCACCCTTTTTCATCCCGATCACACCATTTTCAAACTCCTCAAACATCTGTCCATCGCCGATCACAAAGTCATAATTATTGGCAGTACCACCGTCAAAAGTCTGTCCGTCTTTAGTGCCTGTATAATTTACAGTCACCAAATCCCCTTCTTTTGCTGCATCAGATACAGGTTCTGCCTTATCTTTCAGATTCTCATCGATCTGAGCCTGTACATCATCGTCAGTGATCGCATCTACCGTATTGTCCAGAGTCAGTCCTTTATATTCTCCAATCGTAATATATTTCTCTACATTCTCAACAGAAACAAGCCGCGTAGTTCCTGTCTCTGCTTTCTTCCCGTCAGCAGCTCCTTCTGTCTTTGTACCGTCTGTGATAACAGCACCGCCATCACCACACGCAGATGCTGTCAGTGCAAAACAAACTGCAAGCATGGCAAGATATATTTTTTTCTTCATAATAATCAATACTCCCTTCTACATTCCAGGTACCGGAGTTGGTCTTGAAGAATCCCATACTTCCGATACATCAAAAAGATCACTGAGCATTTCCGGATTATAATACATTCTGTATCCATCCAGATTTCTTCTTCCCTGTCGAAAATAATCATCTGTAATCTGTACAAAATACTGACTGGAATCTACATTACAGAAATAGCGGTATCCCTGACTCTTATAAAACTCATATTTCTCATTGTCTGCCGAATATCCTTCCCAGCTTCCGATATCCGCACCAAATGCAAAAATGATCATATCTGTTTCTCCAAGTATGGGAGCCACATATTTCTTCCATTTTTTATCATCTCTTTTCAGATCATCCAGAGAAGTGGCAGCCACATCCTTATGTCCCCATGTATGACTTGCAAATTCCCAGCCTTCTGCCTTCATAGCCTTAGCTACCTTTTTTGCATTTTTCACTTCCTGCTTATAGTTAAAATCCGGATGATCTTTCAGGAATTTTTTCTGATCATCCTGCAGTTTTTTTCCGGTCTTATATGCAATATCCGTACGATATCCCAGAACACCGTCATAACCTGTCATTGCAAGGATTCCCTTTCTTCCATGATAGGAAAAATCCGGATGTTCTTTTACAAAAGTATCGATCAGCGGAACCATATCATAATCCCCTGTGGAAACACTTCCGTCATCCTCAATATATTCGTTCTTAACCTCACCATTGGAATCCACTACAAGTTTCGATGCGAAACCATCTCCGTCCATATAGTGATAATAACTTACATCATCCTGAGAAAGCACAAATGGAATTTTTCCCGGCGGCAGCATAATACTGCCTCTGGACATAGTTCCGTCCTCATTGATAACCGCCATGTCGTGCGGACTGACCATGACATATCCCTTATCATACATACTCTGTATGATTTTGTTAAACTCATCAATTGTTGTCATATACTGGTTATATCCATTACTGTCTGAATCCCCGTCAAATGCTCTGGCAGTGTCTTTGATCAGTGTATGGAAGAACACGTGCGTGATCTGCTCCAGCGGATATTCTGTACAGGTGGCTTTCGTATTTTCGTAATCCGAAACTGCACTCTGCATATCCGTATTACTTTCGTAATCCGGCTGACTCTTAAGCAGTTCTATGGCGCCATCATAATCATACTGTACAGCCATAAGCGCTGCCTGCTCCATAGGATTTTCCTGTTTCTCATCTGCCTCTTCTGTATCTTCGTTGTCAGTCTGCTCTCCCTCATTCAGACCATCATCCTGCTGTGTATCTTCTGTACTTTTCTCTGTATCAGCATCCTGTTCATCAATTGTCTGCTGTTCTGTTTTTTTCTCAGTTTCCGCATTTTCAGCTCTGGAACTCAGAAATGGAATATCCTGTTCAAACGGAATGAGCCCACATCCGCTTACTCCTAACGAAATACTCAAAATAGCTGCTGTTACACATGCTATCCTTTTTCTCATATATTGTCCCCTTTCAGTTATGCACAGAGATCATACTCACCCCATAGTTGGAACCGGCACCGGTCTGGAAGAATCAAACACAGACTGTGCATCAAACAGATCTGAGAGAAGTTCCGGATTATAGTACATTCTGTATCCGTCCAGATTTCTTCTTCCCTGCCGGAAATAATTACTGCGGATCTGCACAAAATACTGGCTTGAATCCACATTACAGTAATAATTATAGCCCTGGCTCTTAAGATATTCGAACTTCTCCCCCGAATAATCTTCAACACTGGTAAGATCTGCTCCAAATGCAAAAATAATAATATCTGTTCCGCCTATCAGAGGATCAACATTCTCTTTAAACTTCTGTGTATCTGCCTGTAATCTCTCCAAACTGATCTGACTTACATTCTGATGTCCCCATGTGTGGCTTGCAAACAGCCAGCCTTCATCTTTCATAGCCTGCGCTACTCTGGCTGCATTTTCTCTCTCTGTATTCAGATTAAAATCCGGATGCTCATCCAGCCATTTTACTTTATCTGCATCCAGATCATCCGGACGGGTTTCATAACTGCTGTCTGTGCGATAACCAAGAATTCCATTGTAACCGGTAAGGGCAACAATTCCTTTAGCACCTCTGTAAGAAAAATCAGGATGTTCCTCTACAAAACGATCGATCAGAGGAACCATATCATAATCGCCTACAGAAATACTGCCATCATCTTCCACATATTCATTGCGGATTTTTCCTTCCTCATCTACGATAAGTTTGGTTGCAAATCCGTCCCCGTCCATATAATGATAATAACACACATCATCCTGCGAAAGCACAAACGGTACTTTACCCGGAGGAAGGAGAATCTCCCCTGCATTCATATTCCCATTCTCATCCGCAGTCGCCATATCATAAATGCTGACCATGACATATCCCTTATCATACATACTCTGAGTAATCTGGTTAAATTCATCAATCGTTGTCATAACCTGATCGTAATCTCCTGACTTGTAATCCCCGTCAAAAGCCTTACCGGTATCTTTGATCAGAGTATGATAAAAGACGTGTGTCACCTGGTCTAACGGCCAGGAAACGCAGGATTCCTTCTTTTTCTGATAAACCTTAACCGCATGCTGAAACTTCTCACTTGTCTGATAAGTCTCACTGTTTTGCAGCATACTTATGGCTTTATCATAATCATACTGTTTTGCAGCATACTTTGCCTGCCTGTAAAGAGTTTTGTCCTCTTCACTCAGTCCATCCGTATCCTGAACTTCAGGTGTCACCGCATTCTCAGCTTCTGCCTCTGCATTTGTCTGCTGAGCTGTTTTTTCTTCTTCTGTTTTCCTGTCTGCAGATTTCACCATCTGCGCAATCTTAACCTGCTGCTCACTGACAAAATTCTGCAGTTCTTCCCCATAAAATCCTATTCCAATCCCAATTGCAGCGGCCGCCACCACCACTATGCAGCCTGCGATACGCAGTCTTTTTTTTCTGCGGCGAAGTTTATTGCGGCGTTCCAGTCTGGCTGCCCTACGGGCTTCATAAGCTTTATTATCATCAAAAAAGAAATCTTCGTCCTCGCTTGCTGCCGGAGGTTCTTCGTTTATCTCTTCTGTATTTGGTTTTTCTGCATTTGGTTCTTCTGCATTTAGTTCTTCTGCATTTAGTTCTTCTGCATTTGGTTCTTCTGCATTTAGTTCTTCTGCATTTGTCTTTTCTGTATTTACTTTTTCCTTATCTGAAAGTCGCTCCTCTTTCTTCTCAGAGTCGGGCTTTAATTCGCTCATGCTTTTCTCCTTTTTATCATATCCGTTTTTTACTCACAAATTATTCTGTCACAAAATAACTCCACAATTCCCGTTACATATATTATAACCACACATCATGATTCCATCCTGTAAAAATGGCTTTAACTGTTCCGCATATTTCCCACTACTGTTCGCTCCGGCAAATATTGTCGCATTACAGTTTTTCTACAATTATAACCTTTCATAATGTAAATTTCTACCGCTTTCCATCCATTAATTCTTTTTTTGCAATTGCGTTTTACCTTATTTAATGATAAAATAATTTTTATGCAATGGACTGTCCGTACCAACAGTCCCTGTGAAAACACATACATTAGGGAGGATGCAAATGAGTACAGTAACAATAGTCCTTCTGGTCATTCTTGTTATCCTGATCGCTGCACTGATCGGTTTATATTTCTTCGGAAAAAAAGCCCAGAAGAAACAGGAAGAACAGCAGGCTCAGATTGAAGCAACTAAACAAACCGTTTCCATGCTGGTTATCGATAAAAAGAGGATGCCACTGAAAGAATCCGGACTTCCTCAGATGGTAATTGAACAGACACCTAAACTTATGCGCCGTTCCAAGCTTCCAATCGTTAAAGCTAAAATCGGACCAAAGATTGCGATCATGATCGCAGATGAGAAGGTTTTCGACCTGATCCCGCTTAAGAAAGAAATCAAAGCCGAAGTAAGCGGTCTTTATATTGTAGGCGTAAAAGGAATCCGCGGTTCCCTTCAGACACCGGCTCCCAAAAAGAAAGGTTTCTTTGCAAAATTCAAGAAAGACAAAACTGCCAGATAAATGCAGTCAGACATATAAACTAAAGGTCAGTGAATCGTGTCATCCATACACACAGATCACTGACCTTTTTCTGTTTGGATCAGACAGATATCTGCAACGAAGCAGAGAACTTACCAGATCTAATCAAATTGTAAAATTCTTACAGTCCTTTGGCTGTGCCTTAATCGCAAGATAACAGTCTGCCACATGCTCCTGGTTCATATCAAGCGCATAATCCACTTTCATGTCAAGACCGCCATCACTCTCCTGCAGATTCAGATTCGTCGCCGCAATCCCCATTTCAATAGTTCCATAGGGAGTGGTATAGTAAGTCATATTCTTCTTACCCTGTTCAAAAACCATATGAACATTGACCACACCTTTCTTGCGGACCTCCATTCCCTTCTGGGAAATTTTTATGTAATTGACGGTAGGTTCTGCAAAATCCTCCATGACTTCCTCATAGCGCAGATAATGACTTCCGTTCCGGAAATAATACTGTCCCGGTACAACAATCTCCAGAGGTTCCTGTTCACCGTCTGCATCCATTGTCTGAAGTCCCCTTACATGAATCAGCACTTCTTTATCCATTCTTCTCATACTCCTGTTTTTATACTGTTCAAAACCTGTTTTTATGTATCTATATTATAACCATTCAGCAATCTGCTGTTTTTAATACTTCTCAATATCTATTTTTTTCGTCATCTCCACATCATATGGAAGAATCGAATTGGCAAATGCCTTAAACTCATCTGCCAGATCACTCACATAGAAGCGATACGGAAATTCATTCTTCTCTGTACCTTCACCGGCAAGTCCTTTTTCCTCCAGAAGCCTTCCCAGCTCCAGTGCGGTTTCATAAGCCGGATTCACCAGACATACTCCGTCTCCCATGATCTTTCTGATGGTGGAACGAAGCAATGGATAATGAGTACATCCCAATATCAGTGTATCCACCTGCTTATCCTGAAGTTCCTTCAGATATCTGGCAGCGACCTCATCAGTCACCGGATCATGAAGCCACCCTTCTTCTACCAGTGGCACAAACAGCGGACATGCTTTGCCGAAAACAGTGATCTCCGGATCCAGATGCTTCAGATACTCTGCATGTATCCCACTTCCTACAGTTCCAACAGTACCAATGATTCCTACCCTCTTATTTCTGGTCTGGGCAGCCGCCACTTTAGCCCCCGGTTCTATCACGCCAATGATGGGAATGTCAAACTCATCCCTCACTGCATCCAGGGCAAAAGCGCTGGCTGTATTACATGCAACCACAATCGCCTTTACCTGCTGCTGCTGAAGAAAACGAATGATCTGCCGGGAATACCGGATGATAGTTTCCTTCGATTTACTTCCGTAAGGCACTCTCGCCGTATCACCAAAATATACGATTTTTTCTGAAGGAAGATTACGCATGATCTCACGCGCAACAGTCAGTCCTCCCACACCGGAATCAAATACTCCTATCGGTGCCTCTCTGTCTATTTTCATTGATTTCTATTCTCCATCTCTATTGATTGTCTCACTATTCTATCACCAATCAAGAGCCTGTGCAAGCCAGAAGGATATCTTTATGTCATCTTTCTGTCCTTTATTTTCCTCAGGGAACTGCGAGAAGCAGAATTTCGGGTACAATGTCCCCCACCATGCAGTAACTGCAGTCTGTTCCTGTCGTCTTTCAGCGATTTTTGCTATCTTCCCGGACATTCCCGGCATTGCTCTCATCATAAGAACACCAACAGCTGCCACGAACAGAACAAACGACAGTTTTCTTCTTAATTTTCTGTTCTTACTTTTTTTATTCATCATTGTCCCTCTCTCCTGTTATATCTTATCAGTTACCATATCTGCCTTTGTTATTTTCCTATATATTTTCTTATTTTATATGGAATTTCCAGGCAGCACTTTAATATTTGGATTATGCCAATATTTTCCTGATTTATACTTCCACTTCCAGACTTCCATTTCTGATCTTCACAATCGGAAGTCGCAGGATTTTATCTTCTTTATATTTTTCATAGAAAAGCTCTCTGAGTGTCACAGCCGTAATATTTCCTCCTGACATTCTGTTTCGGATCAGTCCTGTAATATATTCTCCTGCTGATGAATTATCCTCTCCATGCCAGTTCAGGATCTCCCCTGCGTCCTCCGCTTCAAACACATAAAGATCTTCCCCCACAAAAATCTCCTGTTTCAGATAATCTAGCACCATTCTCCATCTTCCGTCCTCCACCAGTGTTCTCCCCATGACCAGAACCTGCAGATGCCCCATATCAAGAAGTTTTTCCTGTGACTGATCATACATTTTTTCAATCCGGGTGAAATCAGCACCACTGATCTGCAGAACCCGGGAACCGCCATCTTCTTCCTCTTTTCCCTGCCCCGTACTCTCAGAAAGATCCGGCATCCCATAGGTAAGACAGATTCCTTCTTCTGAGGCATCCACGCCAAGTGCCATAGGATACATTCTCTTCTCCGGTTCCACAGCCGCACCACATCCACTCATAAAAAGACTGACTGACAAAATCCCGGTCACCACACCGACTGCCCTTTTCCTCTGCTTCCTGCGGTGTCCCTTTCCTCTGATAAACATATAAAACTGACAGATGAGAATTCCCGGAACGAAAATATACGCCAGACACCATCCAAAATAATCCAGTATTCCTTTTCCCTCTTCTTCCAGAAGCGAAATCAGGAAAACCAGTGCCGGAAGCCAGAACCTCCCCCTACCAGGATGAGATTTCCCGATAATCTGATTTCCATAATACAGCAGACTCCCTATTGCAAAAAGTAGGCTGTAAAGCAGAAATCCCATCCACAGGATGTCAAATCTGGCCAGTACATTTCCCGGAAGATCTGCGCCTGCCAGCAGAGGCAGGACCGGATAACTTTCCGCCGCTACCCTGTCATATCCCAGAACTGCCGGAAGCAGAAGCTCCATTCCAATAAGAATCCCGCCAAGTGTCAGGATCCCTCCTGCCACCGTCTTTCCCGCACTTCCGTATTTCTCCACATTTCCCAACAGAAATGGCAGCAATGCAACCGGCGAAAAAGCACACAGAGTTCCATAAAAAGACTGACTGACACTTCTCACTGTAAGCTCCTCCCACCGGATTTCTCCCATGAGATATTCCGTTTTTGCCTGTGGCACACAAAGTATCATCATTATCATAATCCCACCAAGAAGCAGACCACCTGATACTTCCGCCATTCTTCCTCTTCTCTGTACACCTTTGCAGGTTCCGACAGAACATACCAGAACCGCCCAGAATGCAATCCATCGGCCGGATACTCCTGTAATCAGCTTTACAGGAACCAGCCTCCTGAGAAGTGCCAGCAGATATCCTCCCGCCATCAACACATAGATCAGAAAAAAAATCCCGATCAGCCTTCCCGCAAAAACACCTGCAGACTTTACCGGATCTTCAAATGAAGGTGTCAGTCGTATCAGCCAGATTACATAAAATCCAAGCAGTATCAGCGCAAAAATCATTCCCGCCACTGCACTGATTCCGTTCATTCCACCCTTTCCGAAAACGCAGAGCATAAATGGTGCCAGTAATGCCAGTATCATCTGCCTGTACAGCTGCCTGTGGGAAATTCTGTTATTCTCTGCAAATCTCATGAACCGGACTCCTTTCTCTTCAAACGGATCTTCTGCTCCTCTCTTGCATAAAGCGGTCGTAATACCCTCTTGCGCAGCGGAACTCTCAGAACCCCTTCTCCTCTGCTGCCCTTCTGTTCTTTCTTTATAAAAGGAACCAGATAAGGAATACCAAAACTTATCAGGCCTGCCAGGTGCCCTATAACCAGATATACTCCCAGCACGATTCCGTAAATTCCCAGATAACCTCCCAGGATCAGAAACCCATACTTCACCAGCCGAAATGCTGCTGCAAACTCTTCATTTGGAACAGTCATAGAGCCAAGCGCAGTCAACGCCACGATCATCACCACGATCGGACTCACAAGATTTGCCTCTACCGCTGCCTGTCCGATCACCAATCCGCCAACAATGCCAATAGCATTTCCCAGAGATCCCGGAACTCTCACCCCAGCCTCCCGAATCAGTTCAAAAGCCAGTTCCAGAAAAATCAGTTCCACCACACTGGAAAAGGGCACTCCTTCCCTCGCCTCCGCAAAAGACAGTATCAGTGCAGATGGCAGAATCTGTGTATGGAAACGTATCACTGCCAGGTAAAGTCCCGGCAGAACAGTCGCCATGATCACAGCCAGATATCGCAGTATTCTGAGAAAGGAAGCCATCTCGAACCTGTGATACCAGTCCTCGCTGCTCTCCATGAAACTGCTAAAATTTCCCGGAAGGATCAATGCTTCCGGAGAATTATCACACAGAATCACAACCTTACCTTTCAGGATTTCCTGCACAGCACGATCCGGACGTTCCGTTGTCTGATACTGAGGAAAAGGAGAATACCACACATCTTCTGTCAGCTGTTCAAGCATACCGCTGTCAAGGATTCCGTCAATCTGAAATTCTTCCAGCCGTTCCTTCACTTCTTCCAGAAGTCCCTCATGTACCAGGTCATCCATGTATAACACCTGCGTTAAGGTATGAGAGCGCACACCGATTTTATATTCTTCCACCTTGAGTCTGGTATCACGAAGCCTTTTTCTTATCAGTGCACTGTTACTTTTCACACTGTCCGAAAATCCTTCCCTGGAACCCCGCAGCACCTTTTCCGATTCTGCCTCCATCACACCTGTGGATGGATAACCTTTGCTGGAGATTTTCATCGCCTTGTCATATCCATCTATGAAAAACACTGCATTCCCTGCAAGCATGGCATCTATGGACTCGTCAAGATTCTCCAGTTTCTTTACATCTGCGATCCCAAGACTGTTATGCCTGACAAATTCCTGAATATCCTCCGGCGAAATCTCCCAGAAATGATTGATCATCTTTCCAAGAGCAGAATCATCCAGCATCATGTTGGAAACCGCAACTTCTATATAGACCATAAGGCAGTCCACCTTATGTTTATCTCCCAGCCGCATGGGACGGATCAGAATATCACTGCAATTTTCCAGCCTGCTTCGCAGATATTTCTCATTCTCCCTCAGATTTGCAGATACTTTCCGGGATTCTTCCAGCTTCTTCAATAATTTCCCACCTCGTTTCATACCGGTACATCGTTTTCGATGTACCAGACAGATCTGTTGCCAGTCGGCAATATTCATAAACCCACTTACATACATGGATGCGCAAAAAAAGAGAGGCATCCTACCTCTCTTAGAATTTCCCGATATTCAGATATTATACCATTCTTATCTGTGTCCCCTGGATTTCTCTTTCTCTACGCGCTCACGTTCTGCATCCTCAGCCTCAATAGAACGCATGATAGCCATTCTCTGATTCTCGATATGCTGGAAAGAAAGCTGTTTCGCGCGTTCCACGTCGCGCTCTCTGATCGCCTTTGTCAGTTCCTCATGTTCCTTCACCAGAACATCTCGTGTTTCACCTTCTTTCAGATATTCTACACGATAACGATAAATCTGCTCACGCATATTGTTGAGTACCTGGATCAGCCTCTTATTATCAGAAGCCTGATAAATAACCTCATGGAATGCAACGTCAGCCTCCGCAAGCTTAACAAGATTTCCCTCTGCGATCGTATGTTCAAACTCCTTGGCAGCAAGCCAGAGTCTCCTCATTTCTTCTTCAGTCATACGGGCACATGCTTTCTCAATAGCTACATTCTCAAGAGCAATACGAACCTCCAGAACATCATTCAGATCCTTCTCTGTGATATTGGCAACCTGGGCACCACGTCTCGGGATCATCACTACCAGACCTTCCTGCTCCAGCTTACGCATTGCCTCTCTGATAGGAGTTCTGCTCACGCCAAGTCTCTCTGCCAGCGCAATCTCCATCAGTCTCTCACCAGGTTTCAGTTCGCCCTTCAGGATTGCCTGACGCAGCGTATTAAAAACCACATCCCTTAATGGAAGATATTCATTCATATTTACTGAAAAATCACTTGTCATTTGTATTCCCTCCTGCTTTCGTTACTTCTGTGGCAAAAACCGTCTTCGCCAGCCGGCTCTCTCTGAGAACCTCTGCTGCCGCCTCCATCTTCTCACGATCATCAAAGATTCCGAACACTGTAGGACCACTTCCACTCATCATCGCCTTTAACGCACCATGACTCTCCATCAGTGCTTTGATTTCGCCAATTACAGGATATTTCTCTATAATTCCCGGCTCAAAAACATTTCCCATCTTCTGTGTCATTGCCAGAAGATCTCCACGTTCTATATCTCCCATCATCCCGTCAATATCCGGATGAGAAGAAATCTTATCCAGCTGAAGGCTCTCATAGGCAGCTTTGGTGGAAACATTGATTCCGGGCTTACCGATCAGTACAAAACAATCCGGCACCTGAGTGATTCTGGTCAGTTTCTCCCCGATTCCCTCTGCCAGGGCAGTTCCTCTCATCACACAGTACGGAACATCTGCCCCGATATTCACAGCACGATCCATCAGCTCCTTCTGGCTCAGTCCCAGTTTAAAAAGCCGGTTGATCCCCACCAGTGCAGCTGCCGCATCCGAGCTTCCGCCTGCCATACCTGCTGCCACAGGAATAAATTTCTCAAGATGGATATCCACACCACCCTTAACCTGAAATTCATCCATCAGAAGCTTCGCCGCCTTATACACCAGATTTCGTTCATCATTCGGAATATAGGAATAATTGACAGACAGGGAAATCCCCGGCTTCCTCACCCTCTTCATCTCCAGAACATCATACATCTGTATCGTCTGCATGATCATCCGGACTTCATGATAGCCATCCTCTCTCTTTCTGAGAATATCCAGTCCCAGATTTATCTTCGCCAATGCACGTAAACGCATAAAATCCTCCGTTTCCAGCAATATCATCCGTATATAACTGTACTTTCGCAATTATATTTGTACTTTGTATACAATAAAACTCTTTGTGCATATTTTAAATCATTTTTTTTTAGTTTTCAATATAGGAGTTTTCATTTTTTCTGGAAATTTTTTTCATTATCATCCCTGCCTGACAAGAATTAACGACTGCCCCGGCTTTACCTCTTTTTCCGTAAGACTGTTCACACCCGAAATCTCATCCACAGTTGTATAAAATTTCTTTGCAATATCCCACAGAGTATCTCCGGCCTTTACAATATAGACCGTAATTCCCGGCATACTTTCCAGTTTCTTACGATCCAGCGGCTGTTCTTCCACAGATTCAATAAGCTGCTCTTCCCACTGTCTGAACACAAGCACATTCAGTCCCACCGCCGCCTTGACTTCAATCTCATCCCCATCTGCCATTGCAGTGGAAAGCTGTTCAAGGTCAGCCTGAAGTAAATATGTGCAATCCTTCCCGATCTCTTCTGCCTCGATCAGATGGGTAAACGGAAGCATGGCATCCATAGAATAAAACGGCATTTCATCATTTCCAATAATATACAGGATCTTGAGTGCCACAATTCCTTCTGCCACAATTCCCTTATCCGTAATCCTGGTCTTATCTACTTTTACCTTACCGCTGCTGTGGCAAAGCTGCAAAACTTTTCCCTGACTCTCCTTAACTTCTATCCGGTCTGTCAGACGACACCTGGAAAAATTCCGTACCAGAAGACTTTCCAACATTTCCTTTTTCCGATGAAGAACACATTCTTTGTGTGGGCTGTATGCATCAAGAAGAAGTTCATGCTCCTCTTCCCTGTACATTTTCATATTTAATTCCAGTACCACATCCACCTGCAGGATACGTTCTTCACCATCCGGATCAGGCTTTACCTCTATCCCCTGATGAAGAAGAGACACCTCAATATGTGGGATCAGATCTTCCATACAGCCACTGCATTCCATCTCATTGGAAAAAGGCATGGTATACTCCAACCACTGAGGTGGATTCTCCTCTTCATACCCTGTATACAGAAGAAAAACTGCAAGCTCTCCTTTCACCCGGAGTTTGTTCTCTCCCGGCCGCAGGTCCAGATTCCTCGGTTCAGCCATATACCACAGAAGGTTTTCTACATTCGGTCTGTTTGACGCAAGAGTAATATCATCCTTAATGCGCAGGGTATCTTTTTTATGTACACGAAGACTCATAAGCCGGACTTTCTCCGTTTTCACAGAGACTTCCTGATCCTCTGCGGAAACCGGAAGTTCAACGACTGCCAGTTCATCTACCACTGCATAAAAAGTTACAATTGCTTTAATATTCAGTTTTCTGGAATGGATCATATGAACACTGAGATCCTCAATCTCCCATTTCAGACACAGCTTATCTCCCCCTTCGATTCCCTCCAGATTAATCATCTCATCCAGCGGAAGCTTCGCAGAAAGGCTGTAAATCCTGCCCTCTTTTTCCCCCACATAAAGCAAATCTGCATTTAATGTCCCTTTAAGAAGCGCTCTTCCTTCACTCAGCCGCACCTCCTCCATGGAAACATCCGCTTTGCTCTGCACCAGTCTCCCGATATCCGGTTTCACATCGGGCACATTATAGTCCTCGTCAAAAGTCGCCTGCGCTGCCGCTTTATTTTTGATCCGCAGCATCTGAATACTTTCTTTTTTTAATTCCAACCTGCTTCCTTCCTTTCTCTGTTTACTTTATAATAAAACCCAAAAATTCTATCGGTTTCTCTGTTTCTCTGATTTTCAGGACAATACAGGGATAAGACGGTTCACTGCCTGCATCCGCTTTCTCCGGACCTATCAGCCTTGTCTTGCAGAATACTGCGTTCTCTGATTCGGAAACCTCCTCCACCTGAATACTGTACCCTCCTGTAAGCTGCTCTCCATATCCCTTCATCAGATACCTTATATCTCCCACCTGATAGGTCATCTGAAATACTTTCTTTTTTCTTCTGTTCCATCAGTTCTGAAATCTCTTCCGGAATTTCCTCCTGCTTTACGATCGTATATTCCAGAGGTGTACGTTCGCCCTCCTCAATCCTGATAAACTGACAGCCCGCCGGCAAAAGAGCCAACAGCAACACACAGAGCAGTCCTCCTGTCCTTTTGCCCATAATGCACCCCTGCTCATTCTTCGCTAAATATTCTATGCCGGATACAGCCCTGTTATTACCATACTCCATGCTATATATCCGACAATAACTGCTTTTCTGCAGGAAAGAATCCTGTCCTGAGTGCTTTATTTAATGCCAAAAAATCATTATACTATGATTTATTTCTTGCAGGATATCTCATAATTCCTTATAATAACTTCTATACTTATATATGGGCATCAGCATTATATAATGCCCGGAAAGGAATTAACGAATGATACGATTTATCCTCGTCTGTATTGTTGTGATCGGATACCTGATCCTGTCCATCCCCATCCTGCTGGTCGAATGGATCATCGGCAGATTTTCTCCTGAAAAGAAGGATATCAGCTCCCTTAGGATCATCCAGGCAGTATTCCGATTTATCCTTAAGATCACCGGTGCAAAGATTACTGTGATCGGAGAAGAAAATGTGCCAAAGGACACACCTGTACTTTATATCGGCAACCACAGAAGCTACTTCGACATACTTCTTACTTACTCCCGCTGTCCGATCCGTACAGGCTACATTGCCAAAAAAGAGATGGAGAAAATTCCTCTTCTTTCCACATGGATGCGTTATCTCCACTGTCTCTTCCTTGACAGGAAAGACATCAAACAGGGACTCAAAACGATCCTGACCGCAGTAGACAAAGTAAAATCCGGAATTTCCATCTGTATTTTCCCGGAAGGAACCCGAAACAGAAATAAAGATGAGCTGGACATGCTTCCCTTCCATGAAGGAAGCTTCAAAATCGCTACCAAGGCCAATTGCCCGATCATCCCAATTGCGATCAGCAATTCAGCCAACATTTTCGAGGCACACTTCCCGAAGATATCTCCTGCAAAAGTTGTAGTAGAATACGGTAAGCCGATCTATCCGGATGAACTGAGCAAAGAAGATAAGAGGCATGTCGGAGAATATACGCAAAACGTAATTCGCGAAATGCTTATAAAGAACAAACCACTGACTGAAAAATAATAAGACCATCAATAGTCCGACAGAGCGTAGAAACAAAAATTTACGCTCTGCCGGACTGTTATATATCAGAATTTCCATTGTATCTGGACTGATCCGGGAAATACCTTAAGTGACCTGATCATCTTATCAACTGTAAACCTCTTCTCCTCAAAATCAATCTCTCCCCACAGACTTATATTAGATGCTACCTTTTCCATCTGCTCCGGTGTCGCATGATTCTCCGCAAGCACCGATAATTTCTCCAGCTTTAACTGATGCATCTGGTCTATTTCTTCCACTCTCTGATTAATATAATCTGTCAGTGTTTCTCCGGCACCTGCCAGAGAATCCACAAGCAGAGAAATCTCCTTTTCCATTTCCTCAATCTCCCTGTAAATCTGCTTTACCTGCGGATTTTCATTTAACTTCGTATAAGCGGCAGGAGACTGTCCTTCGCGCAGCTTACGTACCATCTCTTTATATACATAATTCTCCACATCTTCAGTATAAACCTTCCCGCACCCCGGGCAGGCTTTGTTGTTCAGACGCTTCGTACATCTCAGGTACTGTTTACCGGACTGTATTTTAATACTCATAAGTGCGTATCCGCAATTGCCACATTTCACTTTCCCTGCCAGCCATGTATTCACAGCTTTCCGGTTGGCCTGAATCGTTTTATTTCTCATAAGCTTGATCCTGCAGTTCAGCCACTGCTCCGAAGACACAAGCCCCTCATGAGGTGCCACCACCAGCATATGTCCCTTAAGATTCTGCAGCTTATCTGTCTGCGCATCCCGCCCCTGATAAAGATAACATCCATGAATCCCGTCAAACTGCTCCGGACTGCTTACTATATTGGTTCCATGGCTCCTGAAAAAACGGTACACATCCATATCAGCCCGCACATATACCGGATTTCTCAAAAGCTGGGCCAGCATGGAACGTATCAGTTCCTTTCCGTAGAACTGCACCCCCTTTTCTGCATAATATCTGGTGATATCCCCATAAGAAGTGTCCGGTTGTTCGTACATATCAAAAATTTCCCGCACAATTGCCGCTTCCCCGGGTTCTTCCACAAGCTTCTTTGTATGGATTCCCTCCATCAGAATCTCCTCAAGCCGATAACCATAAGGAGGCTTGCCGCCCATGCGAAAACCTTTCTGACTTCTGGAATAATATGCGTCGCTGACACGCTTCTGAATAGTCTCACGTTCCAGCTGCGCAAACACAATGCAGATATTTAACATTGCCTCTATCTATAAAGGTGTGGTTAACTCTGATTCTTTCTCCGTCCACGACTTTGATATCCTGACTCTGTATCCACTGGATTTTGAAGAATTTCTGTGGGCCAATGCTGAGTTTGCCCTTACAAGAGAAATCCGCAATCATTTCTCCGATTTCAGCTCAATGGGAAAGAAACTCCACGAAAAAGCCCTGTCACAGTTCCGTCTCTATCTGATCATCGGCGGAATGCCTGCTGCCATTATGGAATACAAAAAAGAAAAGAAGCTCCTGCTGGTACCTGACACCTAGCAAAAGCTCCTTACATCTGTATCCTGTTGACACCGGATTATGCTCATGCATACTGAAAATCCCTGCCTTCCAGCTTCTGTCAGGAGAAGAAACCACCGCCGGTACAGCCTGTATCGAAACCTTTCTGGCACAGCACTTTATCCGGAATGGCTATGCCCTCTCCTACTGGTCCAGCGGCAACCAGGCGGAAGTTCCCTTTTTACTGTCCAAAAACAGTCATTTTATTGCCATAGACTACCGCACCACCCCACATCAGAAATGCAGGAACCTTATGCAGCTGAATAAATCTTCTCTCTCTCCTGCACCCACGCAAATGTATTTAATCTCTGCCGAAGACTTCAGGCAAAAAGAAGCTTATCAGATCGTGCCTTTATATGCGGTATTTTGCATATAGAACGTGGCAGATACAACAGGCAAAAGCAGACTCCGGCCGATAGTTCTTCTCGCTTTCACATCTTCGGAAACGAAGAAAAAACATCTTCAGCCATATCTCTCTGATATGGCTGAAAACTTTTTACGCATTGTTAAGGCTCTTCCTGATAGAGTTTTCCATTTACCAGTATTTTTTTACATAATTAACAGCCTCTTCCTGTGACAGGGAAAATTCATTCATGATGTTTCTGACTGTATCTGTCTCACTTATATTAAAATTCCTGCAGGTCCTTACAGTCGCACGAATGCCTTCAAGGATACCTTCCCATCTGCCTTCCTGACGGCCTTCCTGTCGACCTTCCTGTCGACCTTCTTCAACACCTTCCTGTCTTAACTCTTCCAATGCATTACACATATTGATCTGTCCCCCTTTCTGCTCCGATTCCAAAGCATGGTCAATCAGTTTCTGTGATTCTGTAATGGCTCCTATCACAAGTCCAAGATCTGCCGGAATATTATGATCCCTGTAAACTTCATTGATCTTCGTATAATCCCTGGCATAGATCAAGCGGCTCACGTCAAACACCATATTTACGTCCGGATCGCTGAAACATAGTTCTCCACTTGATCTTACCTGTACCAGGTTCATACGGTAATCAGATACCAGTGATTCTATCTTTTCGGGGATCTCCAGCATATCCTTCAGGGAAAACGGACCATCCCATTCACTTTCTCCATAATATACACACAGACTAATCACCGGATGCAGCCGGTCGGTCTTCTTAAAACCTGACAGGAATTCATCCGCTGAATGGAAATCCCCGTTTTTCTTATTTACTGCTGCAATCTCATCATATTCTTTCATGTAAGAAAATGCATCTCCAACCATATGGCGCAGCGGCATCGCATAGTGGATCTTTGCCTGATTTTCCAGTCCCCAGAGAACAAAGTCCACACCATATGCCGTCTTCTTTACAACATCCAGGATCTTCTGTACTGTTTCCGCATGACCATTAAATTTCAGCATGGAGGAAACATCCGTATCTGCTTCTGTAAGATCCTGCGGCTTCAGCACCTGTTCCCCGTTAAAAAATACTGCATTGAACAGATCCGCAAAATGTCTGTTGTCTCTCCAGAAGTTCTTCAGTATGGTATCTGGTTTGATCTTATTTTTTTCCGCCGTATCCAGCACCTCCCGTTGATTTATTTCTGTTATCAATATAGCATAATTATTACCTTGTTTCCACGAAAGGAACTATAAAAATTATTAAAAATCTGAAAAGTGCAGAGTCGATTTGTTTAATTTGTTCTTTTTTTTATTTCGTCAGCTGTAAAAGAGCATATAACTACAAAAATACCGCTCTAATACGTAAAAAAGGCAGTTATAAATAACTATTTTTTCAGGGTCGTGCATGAATTTCTAATCAGAGAATGTGCTTTTTAATCAAAAATTAACCTATCCACTACCCAAAGGGGAACTATAATCATGACAAAGATTAAAAACACAAAGAAGGGCGTGGCAAAAAAGACATTAAGTATGTCACTTGTTGTTGCAATGCTTGCTACTTCTAATGTGCCGGTATGGGCTGCTGAGTTCAGTGATGATTTTGATGCTGCTGTAGCTACTGAAGCTCCGGTTACTGAATTTAGCGATAATACAATAGAAACTCCAGCTATTGAAGAAGAAACAACAGAAGCTCCAATGGCTCAGGCAGTTGTTGAATCTGATGATCTCAGTGTTGATGTTTCAGTTTCTGAATCTGCCGAATTTACTGGTATTGTATCCGTTTCTGGTACAATTAATGCAAGTGATCTGGATAAATGGGGTATTGACAAACAGACAATTGCTAATTATGATGTTACTATTAAAGATGGTGTAGCAACTGTAATTAATGATACTATCAAAGTTCCAGTATCTGAATATACAGTTACAAAGAATAGTGATGATACTTATACAGTAGCTGCCAAATCTACATCTAAGAACTATACTGGTTCAAAGACTGTACAGGCAGAAGGTAAAGCTGAAAATAAAAAACCAGATGCTCTAATGATCAGCAGTGTTAAAGTTGTTGGCAACAAAGCGACTGTAATCCTTTCTGGTGCTTCCGAAGGTGCTGCAGGTTACGACTAAGTAATCTCTACAGACCGCGACTGCATCACAAACAAAGATTATGATTCCGTAAACAAGAATCAGGTTCAGACCTCTACTACATTCAAATATGTACAGCAGGGAACCTACTACGCATACTGCCACGCTTGGAAACGTGATGAGAACGGTAAGAAAGTATTCAGCGACTGGTCAAACGCATACCCATTCGTTGTATCCGCAATCACACCGGATGCTCCAGTTATCACAAACGTTAAAGTAAGCGGATCTACTATCAAAGTAACATACAAAGCAGCTGCAAATGCAACTGGTTACGATGTAGTACTGGGAACTGGCTCCAAGAAAGAAAACGGTGAGACACGTCCATACCAGTATGGCAATCACAAGAAACTGAACCTCAAAGAAGGTACAGTAACAGCAACATTCAAGAACGTACCAAAGGGAACATGGGTAGTTGGAATGCATGCATTCAACAGAACATCCGAAGACGGAAAGAAAGTCTTCAGCCCATGGTCAAACCTGAAAAAGGCTACTGTTAAATAATCCATTTGGGTAATTAATACAGATTCCTAAAAAGAAGGCCCGGTCATTGCGACCGGAGTCTTTCTTTTTAGGAACTTTTTTCCACACTCCCAGACAATTACATGATATAATCAACATACAGAAAACCATTACTCAAAACATCTCTATATGAAAGGAAGTCACGTATGAAGAAAAGAAAATCATGTTTTATCTGGCTCTTGTGCATTCTTCTCCTGGTCACAGCCTTACCTTCTGTAAATTTTACAGATGTCCAGGCAGCATCTGTCAGCAGTACTTTCACCGGATGGAAAACCTTCGGTGGAAAAAAATACTATTATAAGAATGGCAAAAAGCTGACAGACCTGCACAAAATCGGCAAGTATTATTACTGTTTTGCAGCAGACGGTACCATGCTTACAGGATGGCACCGTATTCATAATCGTTTCAGATATTTTGGCAAACAGACTGGAAGAATGCGTATCAATCAGACTGTAAATAGACGAAAGATCAACAGTAAAGGTGTCTGGACTCCTGTTATTGTACTGGATCCGGGGCATTCTGCTGTTGTTGCCGGTGGCTATGAACCTCTTGGGCCTGATTCCAGCCAGCTGAAAGAGAAAGATACGTCCGGAACCCAGGGTGTTGCTACAGGTGTGGAGGAATATAAGCTCAACCTGAGCATTGGTCTTCAGCTAAGAACCCTTCTTCAGAAAAGAGGTTTTAAGGTAATAATGACCCGAACCAACAGTAAAGTAGCTCTCAGCTGTATTGACCGCGCAAAAGTGGCAAATAAGGCAAACGCGAATGCGTATATCCGTATCCATGCCAATGGAAGTGATAATTCCTCTATCAGTGGAGCACTGACTATCTGTACAACCAGAAACAGTCCTTATATTTCATCTATGTACAGAAAAAACAAAGCTCTTTCTGAGGCTGTGCTCAATGCATATGTGTCAGCTACAGGATGCAGAAAAGAATACGTCTGGGAAACAGACTCTATGACCGGAAATAACTGGAGCAAAGTTCCGACAACGATTATCGAGATGGGATATATGAGTAATCCTTCCGAAGACCGCCGTATGCAACAGAGTTCTTATCAGAAAAAAATGGTACGGGGAATTGCAAATGGAATTGAGAATTACCTGATCAAATAGCCTTGCTTTTGTGTCGCAGACAGTTTATACTGGACTGAATGGGTATAAAAAATAATTTGGAGGATTTTTCAAATGAAAATTGCAGTAACATATGATAATGGAGAGATTTTTCAGCATTTTGGAAAAACAGAGTCTTTTAAAGTTTATGAAGTGGAAGACAACAAAGTAGTTTCCAGTGAAGTGATCGGTTCTAACGGTACAGGACATGGTGCACTTGCAGGTCTGCTTGCTGAGCAGGGTGTAAATGTTCTGATCTGCGGTGGCATCGGCGGTGGTGCTCAGACAGCTCTCACAGAGGCAGGAATCGAATTATGCGCCGGAGCCCAGGGAAATACTGATCAGGCAGTTGAAAGCTATTTAAAAGGTGAATTAGTGTCTTCCGGAGCTAACTGCGACCATCACCATCATGAAGAAGGTCATTCCTGTGGCAGCCATGAGGAGGGACACTCCTGTGGAGACAGCTGCGGTGGCGGATGCGGTGGATGTGGCGGATCACAGCCACAGCTTACAGGACGCAATGTAGGAAAAACCTGCCGCACACATTACAGAGGAACTTTCAATGACGGAACACAGTTTGATTCTTCTTACGACCGTGGCGAACCGCTGGAATTCATCTGCGGTGCAGGCCAGATGATCAGAGGGTTTGATGCTGCTGTAGCTGACATGGAAGTTGGTCAGATCATTGATGTTCACCTTATGCCTGAAGAAGCATACGGTATGGCAGATCCAAACGCTATCTTCACTATGGAAATCGCCCAGCTTCCAGGTTCCGAAGATCTGACAGTTGGCCAGCAGGTATATCTGTCAAATCAGTTCGGTCAGCCATTCCCTGTTAAAGTGACAGCTAAAGATGAGAAAAACATTACATTTGATGCAAACCACGAAATGGCTGGAAAAGAACTTAACTTCAAGATTGAATTAGTAGAAGTGAAATAAGACAAATACTCAGGGCAGCCTCCCGGCAAAGATTTTGCCGATGAGACTGCCCTGTTTTATACTTTATTTACTAAAGTGATAGTGCTTTTTGTAGTTTTATAATTTACGAGTAAAGATTTATCGTTTTTGTGGGCTTACTGTATATTCGCTTACCGTTTACTGTCTTAAAAGCTTTTACATAATAGTTATAAACCCAGTACATGCCTGTCTGGGAATCATAAGCTTTTGTGTCTTTCCAGGTTGAGACAGAGGATTTCACTGTTTTGGCTGCAGAACCATTGCGGTAAATTACATATCCGGAAGCACCGGCTACTTTTGTCCAGGAAACCTCTGTACCACCGTTACTCATTTTACATGAAACTTTAGATGGAGCCGGGACAGCAGCTTTTCTTGATTTCACCGCTGAAAATTTAGAATATTTGTTTTTTCCACTTGCGTTGGTTCCATAAGCACGGACTTTAAATGAATAGGTTACGCCCGGTACTACAGCTGCATCGAAACTGACAGCTCCTGTTTTCAGGGTTTTTATCCGCTTATAAGAAGACTGGGAATCTGTCTTGCAGTAAATCTGGTATCCTTTGGCACCCGGAACCTTTTTCCAGGTTAAATGTATTTGATCTGCAGATTTCTGGGAAAGTTTCAGCACAGGTTTTGTCAGTGGTGTGTTGTTCTCAGATACCTTTACCGTCACCTGACACTGGGTCTGAAAATCTCCGGCAGAAGCAGTGATTACTGCCTGACCATAACCGTTCCCCTGAATGGTTCCATCCTCTGAGACAGACGCAACCCCAGGATTACTGCTTGTCCAGACCACATCTTTTACATCATCAGAGTTAGATGGTGTAAAGGAAGGTGTGAGTTTTTGTGTATTTCCTTCGTCAATTGTCAGATTTGTCTGGTTCAGAGCAATTCCATTAAGTGGAGTTGTCACTACGGGGATTTCATACAGGTATGTGCGGGAACTGTCATAGTTGCCGTTATCATAATTTCCGGATACCCATACAATATTACGTCCCCATAAGATCGGCTGTGAATCCGTCTGGATCGTTACATTCTTGTATAACTTGGATAATATTACGTTTTCGGAAGCATCCATAAGGAGATAATGCAGAATACTCTGTTCTGAGGTTTCCTCTGAGAAAAGGACTGCGTACTGATTATTTCCTACGGGGATAAGTTTTGGTTCTGTCAGAGTTATTTCTGCTCCTGACGGTGAATACTGAGTGAGCCAGATAAATCTGGAAGCCATACTGTTCTTATCTGTGATTATCATAAAGATATTTTTGTTAAGATTCTCATATCCGGTCTGTCCATTCACAGCAAAACCATGGGGAACAGACTTGCCTACTGTGATCAGATTATTTCCTGCCAGAGAAAATCCGGTTACCTCGCATCCGGTATAATTATCACCTGTAGCCCCCATAAAAGGAAAGATATTTACAGCATGATCCTGGGCAATATATCCACCGGAATATGCGGAGAAGGAGGACAGGATCAGACCTCTGTAATAGGCATCCCCATGATCCAGAAAATACACATGAGAGCCGTCATTTACAACAAACTGGTTAAAGGAATGGCTGCAATAAGGCATATCTGAATTAATAAGTGTCATATCCTGAGTGTTAATGACAAAAGTGATATCACTCTGATGATGTATCCCTTCCATCCCATACATTTCCCGTCCTGTATGGACGATCAGGGTAGAACCGATCTGGGTCATGCGCAGGGAAGCAGCGTCAAAAGGAATGTAGATTCCTTCAAACATATTTGTATATCCGCCACCAATGTCCGTTGCACCAAGCAGTTTCCAGGCACGGCTGTATTTAAGGATTCGGACAGCCGTTATGCTGTTGTCTTCGTTCAGATTCTTCTGCCCTGCTGCAACATAAAAGTTCCCGTCTGGTGCAGCATAGAATCCTCCCCACAATGGAAGCGGAAGCTTTACTGTTGTTACATTGGTAACATTAAGATCGGAATTGCAGACAGCATCGTATAAAGTCTGATCTTTCCAGGCAACAATGTGAAGATTTCCTGCCTCATCTGTATAATAGGAAGTATATTCAGGATTTGCCCAGTTCCAGCTGTAAGATCCGCTGTTGATTCCCATACCCTGAAGCTGGGAAAGAGCCTTTCTTCGGCCAAAGGAAGACTTTGAGGAATATGTGGAAGTACCAGCTGTTATTCCCTGACCTGCATTTGCAACCAACGTGTCCCCCTCCTGAACAGAAGGCATTTCCTTTTCATCCGAAAAGAAATCATCGTCTGTCTGTTCCGAAGTAAACTCATCTTCAGTGTCATTGAACTCTCCATTGTTATCGAATTCCTCAGGAGAAAAACTCATCTCGTCGTTTACCGCATTACCCATGTCAGGAATCGCATCAACATCAGATGAACCTGGATTTTCTACAGCTGTTACATTATCCGAGTCAGTAAAATCACCTGCACCATATGCAGGAGCAAAATTCATTAAAATCATGGAAGAAGTCAGCAATAAAACTAATAATTTCTTTTTCATCTGTCAGAGCCCTCTTTTCCCCTTTATCTAAGTTCGATAGTTATACGTTCTTTGATACCGGTTTTAGAATTAACTGCAGTAAACATGATCCTGAAACCTTTGCCTCCCGCTACCGGGATCTTGCTTCCGTTTGCCACGGATTCACTGCGCATCCATCCTTTTTGCAGGTATTCGATCGCTGGTTTCATACTGCCATTCACAGGATTATTTCCACTATATATGTACAGTTTGTCAAGCTTCCATCCTTTTGCAAGAGTAACCGTTGTTTTTACTTTCTTTCCGGCAAATTTTGCGTAGCTGAGACTTGTTTCAGAAGAAGATTTAAATCTGGAACCTGGAACAGTAGTTGCGCCGATCTTTACTGATTTAACAGGATTTACATATTTTTTAACAGTTACCTTTATTTTATATGTTTTACCCTGACATTTAAAAGAAACAGTAGCTGTACCGGCTTTCTTTGGGACTGCCAGAATCGTATAGTATGTCTGTGAAGTGCCGTAGGTGGATTTTGACAGTTTGACAGTGACAACTGCCTTATTACTTGATTTTAGTCCGGAAACTTTGGACGATAAGGAAGCCAGGGATTCTGTTGCCGGCTTCGGATAGGCAACTAAGGTTGCCGATGCAGGAACATGTTCATCTGCCGCCCAACCTGTAGCAGAGGTCACTGCAAACATGGCAATGATCATTCCAAACGCCAGTAAAAAAGAGAGTAATTTTTTGCTTGTTTTCTTCATTCTTTTTCCCTCCTAAAAGTGTATGTTAGTGTTAACTGAACGATTCAGACAGGAACAGCTGTCTGGAGCATTCCTATATACTCAATATAGCACACAACTTTCACAGCGTCCATGACAGATTATGTTGATTTAGCGTGCAAAATTGCCGATAAAGAAAGACTCCGGTCGCAATGACCGGAGCCTTCTTTTTAGGAATCTGTATTAATTACCCAAATGGATTATTTAACAGTAGCCTTTTTCAGGTTTGACCATGGGCTGAAGACTTTCTTTCCGTCTTCGGATGTTCTGTTGAATGCATGCATTCCAACTACCCATGTTCCCTTTGGTACGTTCTTGAATGTTGCTGTTACTGTACCTTCTTTGAGGTTCAGTACTTTGTGATCGCCATAGTGGTATGGACGTGTCTCACCGTTTTCTTTCTTGGAATCTGTTCCAAGTACTACGTCGTAACCAGTTGCATTTGCAGCTGCTTTGTATGTTACTTTAATAGTAGATCCGCTTACTGTTACGTTTGTGATAACTGGAGCGTCCGGTGTGATTGCGGATACAACGAATGGATATGCATTAGACCAGTCGCTGAATACTTTCTTACCGTTTGCGTCACGTTTCCAAGCGTGGCAGTATGCATAGTAGGTTCCCTGCTGTACATATTTGAATGTAGTAGAAGTCTGAACCTGGTTCTTGTTTACGGAATCGTAGTCTTTGTTTGTGATGCAGTCACGATCTGTAGAGATTACATAGTCATAACCTGCCAGCACCTTCGGAATCACCGGAAAGGATTGCTGTTGCTTTGTTTCCAACAACTTTAACGCTGCTGATCATTGGAGCATCTGGTTTTTCGTCTGCGGCTTTTCCATCAGCTTTAACAGACTTAGAACCTGTGTAGTTTTTAGAAGTGCTGTTAGCTGTTACTGTGTAGGTTCCGTCTCCGTTGTTCTTAGATGTATATTCTGTGGTTGGAACAGGAATATATCCGTTCATGACAGTTACGACACCATTTGTAACCTTAACATCGCAGTCTTTGATATCTTTCTTGTCAATGCCCCATGCGAGATCAGTTTCTGAAGAACCAGTATATCCATTGATACCGGTAACTTCTACTTTGTAAACTTTACCGTCTGTAACATTTACAAAATTAACACCACTTGGATCATTATGACCATTTGCCTTTAAGGTAAGGGTATAATCTTTACCTTCAACAAGAGTATTTCCGTTAATCTGAACGAGTACGCTTGGCTTAACCGGAAGTCCTCCTGCATAAGTTGCATTCTGAACATAGACGTTCTGCTTTACGAATTTTACATTCTTAATGGCAAATGCTACATAATCAACAACACCTTTAATGGTTGTTCCATCAGCTGTTGTGAAAGACTTTGTTCCTGTATAACCAGTACCATCTTTTGCAACAACATATACATATGCAATATTATAACTATTATTACTGCTGTCTTTCATTCCTGTATTTTTACCAGAAATATTATCTACATATTTAATTTCGAAATCAGACTCTTTTGCTTTTGAAACTGCTGTTGTGCTACCATTGGCATCTGTCTTGGAAATATTTTTCAGTACTTCACTTGCAAATGTCTTAGCGGTTCCATCAAAGTCAAAGGAATCTCCGGAATAGTTTATTGCTTTTTCATCAGTTACTTTATAGCCCTTTACATTAGATACTGAATTAGCTACAGTAACATTTACACCATTGGAATTAAATACATTTAAGTCTGCGTTTACATATTCTTTGATGATGTTAAAGTCTACTGTAATGTTGGAACCTGTGAAATTCTTATTTCCATCAACCGGTTTTAATACAACAGTTCCTTTTCCGGAAACATTTTCACCGTAGCTTACAATCTCAAACTGGTTGGTGACATCATTGCCATTTAATGTAGCTTTGAATGTACGCGGTCTAACCTGTCTTCCAGTGTACTGGCATTCATCATCTTTATAAAATGTAACTTTTACATCAGATGTATTTGCAGGTGTGATTGTAAAGTTAGCAGATGCAGTTCCGGAATATTTTCCTGTAACACCTTTTACAGTTACTGTACCAGTTCCGACTTCTTTATTATTTGTGATGCTTACCTGCTCGTATTCACCTTTATCACCATAATCAACTTTATCATACAGAGCAATTGCTCCATCGAGTACTGTATATGTAGGGGTGATATTACCGCCGGTATATACATAGCTGGATGGATTGATCTTGATCATATCATTTGTAACTGCTTTTTCAACAATCTCTGTCCATTTATCAGCGCTAGTTGTTTGAGGCATTTCAACTACTGTATTAGCACCCTTATCACCGGCAAAGTTAGGATTTTTAATAGTAATAGTAGCTTTAATAAAATCATGAAGTTCGTTCTGACCGACGTTGTTTTTAGGAACATCGCTATAACCATCTTCATATTCATATTTTATAGAATAATCATCCGCACTTAAGCCTTTAACGATTTTTCCGGTTCTATCTTTTGCTGTTACAACTAACTGAACTTTGTAATCACTTGCCGGACCATTTCCTTTATTGTATGTAACTGTTTTTGGTACAGTCACAGAATCAGCAGATACAATTAATGGCTTAATTTCAAATGGAACTTTATAAGTCTGACCTGCGTAGGAAGAATCACCTTTTACTTTAATTTCGACATATCCGTAGGTTGTAATGTCACCATTTTTGTCATATTTGGAAGCTTCAACATTATTTGAATATCCTGTAATTTCCCATTCGTCATCTTTTAAGGTTTCAGAACCAACTGCAAGGTTTACATTAGAAATTACAAGTTTTCCAAGCTCTTCTTTGGTAGGTTTAAGTTCTGTTCCTGTATAATAT
>NZ_JBWJVP010000003.1:0-3372 GCF_056339915.1 Blautia sp. ZXY-1-B12
TACCGGAACCTTTGCTACCATGGACTGAGTCTCTGTGAGCTGATATTTACCACCGTATGGCATAAATACACTGCCTGCTCCGATAGAACCATCGAACATTTCCACAAGTCCCTTCTGAGAGCATACATTTAAGTCTGCCAGAGTTTCCATCCATTTAGCTTTTACATCAGCTACATCCGGGCGCTCTTCAAAGAGATTGCCTTCTTTGTTAGGGATTTCTACTTCTACAGTTGTCTCCTGATGTGCACCGTTAGTGTCAAGGAATGCACGGGAAATATTTACGATTTCTTTTCCTCTCCATACAAGTACCAGACGAGGATCCTCTGTTACAACTGCAACCGGAATTGCCTCCAGGTTCTCTTCATTTGCATAGCCAAGGAAAGTATCTACATCTTTCGGGTCAACTACTACAGCCATACGTTCCTGAGATTCGGAGATTGCGATCTCAGTTCCGTCAAGACCTGCATATTTCTTCGGAACCTTGTCAAGATCTACCCTCAGACCTGCTGCCAGCTCACCGATAGCAACGGAAACACCGCCTGCACCAAAGTCATTACATTTCTTAATAATATGGCTGACTTCCTCACGGCGGAACATACGCTGGATCTTACGCTCAGTAGGAGCATTACCTTTCTGCACCTCAGCGCCGCACACTTCAATAGAAGCTTCTGTATGAACCTTGGAAGAACCTGTAGCACCACCGATACCGTCACGTCCTGTACGTCCTCCAAGTAAGATAATGATATCTCCCGGATCAGAATTCTCACGGATAACCGCGCGCCTCGGAGCAGCACCCATAACAGCACCGATCTCCATACGTTTCGCTACATAGTTAGGATGGTAAACTTCTTTTACATAACCTGTTGCAAGACCGATCTGGTTTCCATAGGAGCTGTAGCCATGAGCTGCGCTTCTTACCAGTTTCTTCTGCGGAAGTTTACCCTTGAGAGTTTCTTTTACAGAAACAGTAGGATCTGCCGCACCTGTTACACGCATTGCCTGATATACATAAGTACGTCCTGAAAGCGGGTCACGGATCGCACCGCCAAGGCAGGTAGCTGCACCACCGAATGGCTCGATCTCAGTAGGATGGTTATGTGTCTCATTCTTGAAGTTGATCAGCCATTCCTCTTCTTTACCGTCTACGTCTACAGGAACTACAATACTGCAGGCATTGATCTCATCAGATTCTTCCTGATCAGCAAGCTTTCCTTCTGCTTTCAGTTTCTTCATAGCCATCAGAGCCAGATCCATCAGGCAGACAAATTTGTCCTTACGGCCTTTGTAAAGTTCTTCTCTGTCAGCAAGATATTTGTTGTAGGTATCTACGATTGGTGCTTTGTAATCACCTTCGTCAAATTTTACATCTGTCAGCTCTGTGGAGAAGGTTGTGTGACGGCAATGATCAGACCAGTAGGTATCAAGTACACGGATTTCTGTCATGGACGGGTCACGTTTCTCTTCTTCTTTGAAATAATGCTGGATATGCTGGAAATCCTTGAATGTCATTGCAAGATTTAAAGAATCATAAAGTTCCTTTAATTCTGCTTCCGGCATTTCCTTAAATCCGTCAAAAATCTTAACATCTTCGGGTTCCGGGAAAACAGTTACCAGTGTTTCCGGTTTCTGCAGACCTGTCTCACGGGAATCTACAGGGTTGATGCAGTGATGCTTGATAGCATCAAATTCTTCATCTGTGATAGTTCCTTCAATTACATAAGTAGTTGCGGAACGAATGATAGGCTGTGCATTCTCATCCAGGAACTGTACACACTGAACAGCAGAATCTGCTCTCTGGTCAAACTGTCCCGGTAAAAATTCTACAGAGAAGATGCGGGAGCCTTCTGCTGCCTCAAAATTCTCCAGATATAAATCATCTACAGGTGGCTCTGCAAAAACAGTTTTGCATGCTTTATCAAAAACTTCATCAGAAATATTTTCTACATCATAGCGAATCAGCACACGTACTGCTGTTACGGATTTAATTCCCAGATAGCTGCTGACCTCATGTTTTAATTCCTTTGCCTGTACAGCGAAGGCCGGTTTCTTTTCTACATAGACACGTCTTACGTTACTCATAGAAACTCCTTTCTTATGTATGCATTGTTTTAAAAATGCTTTAAAAGCACCTTGCAGCCCGACTCCAGTGAACCTGCTGCTTGAACTATTGCTTTCTTTATAGTATCATAGGAAATATCATTAGTAAAATTAATATATCTTATATTTTTTATTAATACAATTAATTAATCACCGTTCACACTCCACTGTCGACGAGATATTGGGGAATGAATATGCCAAAATCCCGAGACATACAATCTAAAGTTCCATTGCTGCCGACAATTTGTATCATCACATTATTTTATGAAAGGATTTATTTCTATGGATATTAATCTTGAACTATACAAAGTATTCTACTATGTTGCCACCACCCTCAGCTTCTCAGAGGCCTCCCGCCAGCTTTTTATCTCCCAGTCAGCAGTCAGCCAGTCCATTAAAACTCTGGAAAAGAAGCTAAATCATCCTCTTTTTATCCGCAGTACCAAGAAAGTATTGTTAACTCCTGAAGGAGAACTTCTGCTCCAGCATGTAAAACCGGCTCTCCAGCTTCTGGACGAGGGAGAATCTCTCCTGTCAGGAGACAATCTGCTGAAAGGCCAGCTGCGTATTGCTGCCAGCGATACGATCTGCCGGTATTTTCTCATTGATTATCTTCAGAAATTCCATCAAACCTACCCGGATGTCCGTATCAAAGTCACAAACAGTACCTCCATCGGCTGTGCAGAGCTTCTGGAAAAGGGTCAGGCAGATCTTATTGTATGCAACTGTCCCAATTCCAGGCTTGGCAGTCATTTTCAGACACGTGTGCTAAAAGAATTCCACGATGTATTCGTTGCCAATACGGATTACTTTCCTGTACACACTGTTCAGACCGAACTGCAAGAGCTTCTGAACTATCCGATCCTGATGCTTTCCCCCAAAAGTACCACCAGTGAATATCTGCGAGAGGCATTCACAGCCCATAATCTCAAGCTTCTTCCTGAAGTAGAGTTAAACAGTAATGACCTGCTTCTGGATCTGGCACGGATCGGACTGGGGATTGCCTGTGTTCCTGATTATATGTTAAAAGAAAATGATCAGCTGACACCGCTCATGTTAAAAGAGCCTCTTCCCGGACGTCAGCTTATACTTGCCCAGCATGACAGTCTTACTGTCTCTCAGGCTGCTGAACGCTTTATTGAAATGTTTACTTCCACATAATAAAAGAAAGTCCTCACTCAGTACTGAAACAACAATTTTTATAATCGCGTTTCTTACTGAATGAGAACTTCTTTTTCTTATTTCGGCATTACAGCCAGTGCATCAGTAATATAC
>NZ_JBWJVP010000004.1:0-6502 GCF_056339915.1 Blautia sp. ZXY-1-B12
CATTCAGTTTCATATCGTTCAGTTTAAAGATAACTCCGATCACACCGGAAACAATTCCCATAATAAAGAACTGTGTAGCAATCTCTGGCATGTAGTATCCTTGAGTCATAACTCCCCAAACTACCCATACTACTGTAGCAGCCAGTGTCAGAAGAACTAAAATGTGTCCAAGACCAAATGAATGTCCTTCGTCAATTCCTGTTTTTTCATTTTGCTCACGGAAATAAGAATCTGTCTTATATGCGATTGAGATTGTCGGAGTCTTTTTAATCTTTGACGCATAGAACATAGTCATTCCACAGCCAAGAACTGTAAATACTACCCACATTACCATACGGAATCCTGCTCCGGAGAATACATCAATACCTGCAATACCCTGTGCAATACCTACAGAGAATGGATTCATCCAGGATGAACCGAAACCAATCTGTGTTGCAACATAAGTAACAAGAACTGCGATAACTGAATCATATCCAACTGCTACAAACAACGGACAAAGAATCATAGTAAACGGAAGTGCTTCTTCTCCCATTCCAAAAACTGCTCCACCAAGAGAAAACAGTACGAAAAGTATCGGAATCAGCAGTTTTTCTGCTCCCTTTGCCTTACGGATCAATCCGATCAATCCGGATTCAATCGCACCTGTACGGATCATGATACCGAATGCACCACCTACTACCATAAGGAATGCGATAATCTCGATTGCAGAACTATTTACGATTCCGTTATACATATAGTTGAAGAATCCTGTTCCACCATCTCCACTAAAGAGTGCTACTCCTTCTGTTACTACATTTCCTGCATCGTCTGTCAGATACTGGAAACTTCCGTCTTTGATTACTGTACGGGTTTTCTCAACACCATTGATCATGTACGAAATATCCTGTGTTTCGTAAAATCCCTTTGGTACAAGGAAAGTCAGAAGTGCTGCGACAACAACTACTAAAAAGATAATAATGTAGGTGTCAGGCACTTGAAATCCCTTGTTAAAAGACTTTAACCCTTTTCCTTCTTTTTTGCTCATTTCGAGTTTTCCTCCCATTTTTGATATACTATACCAGTGTACCATAGAATGCCTAAAATATAACTAAAAATTTACATATTTTATCAATTTTTGTCATTTCCCTGTATTTTTATACATCAAAAGATAGGTGTTTTATTCAATCGATCACATCATTCTGAAATCTTGACAAATGTTCATAAGGTAAGATCAGTCTTCCCCTGAACAATCCGCACCCATCATTGATCAGACTGTTATCTACTGCGGAAAACATATTTACATCCAGATCTGCCAGTTCCAGCTGCAAAAGACGCATGCCCCGTTCATAGGCTTCATCGAAATAAACGCACTCGCCTTCTGGAATAGCATCACGTCTTGCACGCTCATCCTGCTGTTTCTTCTCATATCCCAGATGATTCGCCGGACCAATTTCCGCAGTGTCATCCATTTTCTGGGTACGTAGCTGCACCTCCATGAAAGAACGGGAACTGTTATCATAAACTGTGATATGTAATGACTGATATCCTTCCCCGCTGGTTCCACAGATATAATCCCGGTAATACATCTTCACATCTTCATTAAGAAGCGGCGACGTACTTTTCTTTACTCCATAGGCAGACTCCACCGTAAACCCTCGTTCTTCCAGGAACCCGGGAAGAACATTGGCAATCTCATAAAGATAGCGGATCGACGCCGTTTCCTGATCTTCTCCTGGTTTCAGATGACACTTGGGCATACACAACACAATTCTGTATGCAATAAAATCCCGAAAACAACTGAGTTTATTTTTCAGTTCCGACACAGGAGGATAGATTCCATGTTTTGTATAATAATCGTAAATATATTCCACAATATAGCCGTTAAATTTCTCTTCTGCCCGGATCAGCGATTTGATCCTTCCTTTAAATGTAAACGCAAGAAACGGATATTCATGAGCCATATATTTATAAAATTCCCGGATCTTCTGGGACTGGGCCGTAAGGAAATCATTGTGTTCTAAAAGCTCTGTGATCTGAATCAGGAAATTCACATGCATCATATCAATCTCATTATGAGTAAGTTTCGCTTCTTTTCTCAGATCCCGGGTATATTTCTGTAAAATTTTTAAAACCGTATCTCCTGAATACAGATAATCATTTAATGTAATCATAAGTTTTTCCTCTTTTGGAGTTATAGCGTGTTTGAAGATTGTAGAAATGATTTTTCAGACACGCTATAATCTATAACCGAAATTTAGTTTTTCATTAATTTTAATGCTTTGTCAATATATCTACTGTTCTGTCAGCCTTTAACCAAACTGCTTCTTTTTCTTCATGAGTAACAAAGATCAACGTCTTTCCCTCCGTCTTTTTCAAAATATAATCAATTGTTTTTGCTCTGGTTTTTTCATCAAGACCTCTGAGAGGTTCATCCATGATCACACAGTCTGATTCAGCCAGCAATGCCCTCAGGATAGATACTCTCCTGCGCATTCCTCCACTCAGTTCACGAACCGGTTTCTGCCATATCTCAGTAAGCGCAACTGCTTTATACGCCTCCTCCAGTTCTCTGTCTGTTATTGTTTCTGTACATACCAGTCTTATATTAGAAGCAGCGCTCAGATTTTCACACAGACGATCTTCCTGAAATACTGCACTGAGTTTCCTGTCACTTACCCCTTCTATTTTCCCCTTATCCGGAACATCCAGTCTCAGAAGAAGCCGTATCAGTGTTGTTTTGCCACATCCGGATCTTCCTCTGATACAAGTGGTTTTCCCTTCCGGAAAAACACAGGACAAGTCTTGCAGTACCTGCTGTTCTCCGTATGCTTTACTAATATGATCTACCTTTATATCCATATCTCTTCTCCGCCTGTAACAGACCTCATAAATAATGCATTTAAGAGGATTATCATAAATCAAAATTTCCGTTATCTATGTTCTATCATATAAACTACTCTGCTTACAATTCCAAGAAAACACTTTTCAAATACAAAACTGATCACAATTATCACAATTGTCCACGCAAAAAGATCCGGAGTATTCAGATATATTTTTGCATTATACAGTTTCTCACCAATAGAACCTGAAGGTACTCCGATAACCTCTGCTGCCACTCCTGCCTTCCAGCACATTCCAAGAGAAAGCCTGCATGCTGAGAGAAAATAAGGCAGTACCTGCGATACATAAATATACCTGATCTGTCTTCTGAGATTCACACGAAATACTTTTGCCATTTCCAGTATCTTCCTGTCCGTCTGTCGTATTCCCTCAAGGATATTTGTATATATCACCGGCAGAACCATAAGAAAGGAAATAAAAACTGACAGATTTTTCGAAGGAATCCATATCAGGCACAAAATAATAAAAGATGCCACAGGTGTAGATTTGACCACTGCGATCACAGGTGCTGTCAGGATTTCCACTGTTTTTGACCAATATGCCAACACTGCCAGAAAGATTTCCAGAAACACAGCCAGAAGAAATCCTGTCACAATGCGTACAAAACTAAATCCGACAGACTGCCAGAAATTTCCGCTGAAAATCAGTTCAAAAAGCTTTCGGACAACAGAAACAGGAGATGCCAGAAGGATCTCCTGTTTCAGATACATACTCGCAAACTGCCAGATTGCAATCCAGAAAAACACTGCTAATATGCGAATTCCTGTATATTTCGTTCCATTGTCAGTTTTTGCTCTATCGTGTGTAATAGAATGCATCATCCGGCAACTGTCCTCCTATAATCTCAGGATTCTGATCATCCAGAGTTGCCAGATATCCTGAAAGCATGGTTTTCATCTCATCACCTTCAATAAACACAATACTGCAGTCAGGGATTGCTTTCTGTGCAACTTCTTTTGCAATAATATCATGATCTCCTATGATCTGGGCCGCAGCTTCTGTGTCACTGTTGACAAAATCTACAGATTCTTTATAAGCATCCATAAAATCATTTACTTTATCTGCATGATCCTGAACAAACTCATTGTTTGCGATCACAACTCCTGTCACAAGTTTACTTCCGTCATCCATGGAATCTTCCCACAGTTTGTTCAGATCCAGGGCAACCTTCAGCTTATCGTTTTTCATCAGCGCTGTAGTTACAAAAGGCTGCGGAAGAAGTCCGACTGCTGTCTGATCCTGCACAAGTGCGGAAACTACCTCTGCGTGCTCAGATTTAAATTCAACAGTCACATCTTTTTCAGGGTCGATTCCATTCGCTTTAAGAACAGAGTTCAGGGCATATTCCGGAGTTGCACCCTTCCCACTGGCATAAATAGTCTTTCCCTTAAGATCCTCCACAGATTTTACACTGTCTCCATTCTCCACAAGATAGAGAACACCCAACGTATTGACCGCCAGAACACTGACATCCTTATCTGTCTTCTGATACAACGTTGCTGCCAGATTTGCCGGAACAGCTGCAATATCAAGCTTGTCCTGTACTACCATCGGAACAATCTCATCCGGAGATGCAGCAATCGTAAAATCGTATCCGTCTTCATCAAGAAGCTGCGCCATTCCCATTGCTGTCGGACCTTTCAGGGCGCCTATCCGGACAGCATCCGAAGATGATCCTTCGGATGCCCATACGCTGACCTCTCCAGTGTTACCGGTCAATCCTGCACAGATACACAAAGCCATTGCACAAATCATCAATTTTCTTTTCATTTTACTCAACATCCTTTCTTTATTTAAGAATTTAAAAATCATTTACAGCAGTTCAGAAAAATAATACAAATAAGGCGCAAAACTCTGTCTTTATGTCCCTGATTTCAAATCTGCCAGTATTTTTCTTAATTTACTTCCATAATCTTTTCCTGCTGCCCAGCCGCCGCCATAAGGATTTTCCTGGATTCCCAGCCATTCCACGTAAGGCGCCGTCTCTCTTGTCACGTAATCGAAGCGTTCATCTACACATTCCTGATTCAGGGAATCTGTGGAGGCGTAGGCTTTGAGATGCTGAACCTGAGCACGTATTCCTGTTCTTACATCCGGAAATGCGATTCCTTTGACTCCACCTCCGGTTGTTCCAAGACCTGCGAAATTGAACTGGTCGATTCCCGCATCACCACCGAAACTCAGCCATCCGGTTTCCAGCATTGCCTGCGCAAAAACTACTTCACCACGTACATTCTCGGCATTTGCCTCCTCTACAATAATATTGCAAAAGGTATCTATATCAGATGCTCCGCCGCCACTGAGTTCTTCAGATGGGTAAGTGCATCCCTGACTGTTGTATAATGAACACATTTCATCGACGGAAACAGTTGTTCCACCCATAATCGTGTAGTATCCATAAGTATTATCTGTCGGGTCTTCATCGGAGATAATTTCTTCTCCGTTATTTTCTGCATTTTCGAGATATTTAGGTTTGGAGATCTGTCCCTCTCCTGAATGATCAGTTTCCTGACTGTTTTTTTCTGCACTATCAGTTGTTTTAGCTATCGTGTCGTCATCTGGGGTATCTGCAGCATTGTCTGCTACGCTGTTTTCTGTATCAGTGGACGCTATCCCTTCACTGGCACTTACCAAAGCAGGTGCCCCGAACATCAGGGCACCTGTTATTGTCATAAGCAGCCAGAAATATTTTCCCGGCACTTTTTTCATCTTATGCGTTTACCTTTCTCATTGCAGCTTCTACCACATGACCAACCAGTACAGAAGTTGTTACACTTCCAACACCGCCAGGTACAGGTGTAATAGCATCTACGATAGGCTCTACTGCTGCGTAATCAACATCACCGCAGAGTTTGCCTTCTGCATTTACGTTGATACCTACATCGATGATTGTCTGGCCTTCTTTTACATATTCGGCACCAACAACACCGGCGCGGCCTGCTGCTACAATAATGATATCTGCTTCACGTGCTACAGACGGCATATCTACAGTTCTTGTGTGGCAGATCGTAACAGTTGCGTTCTTTTTAACCAGCATCATTGCTGCAGGTTTACCAACAACAAGGCTTCTTCCGATTACTACTGCCTTTTTGCCTGTGCAGTCGATTCCGTAATGATCAAGGATTTCCATACAAGCCTGTGGTGTACATGGCGGGAAACCAATCTTCTTGCCTGTGAATACACCGGACATGGAAAGGTCTGTCATACAGTCAACGTCTTTTTCAGGAGCAAGTGCATTCTCGATCACTGCCTGATCCAGATGTTTTGGAAGCGGACGGAATAATAATACGCCGTGAATGCTGTCATCTTTGTTTACTTTATCGATTGTTGCAAGAAGTTCTTCCTGGGAAACATCTTCCGGAAGTAAGATTTTCTCACATGCAACGCCTAAAGTTTCGCAGCGTTTTGTTGCTCCTCTTTCATAGGAGATATCGCTTGGGTTTTCACCAACACGGATGATGCAGAGGGTAGGATTTACTCCTTTTCCCTGAAGCTCTGCTACGTTTGCTTTGATTTTCTCGTTTAATGCTGCTGTTACTTCTTTACCTAATAACTGCTTAGCCATTTGTCGTTCCCTCCGAAATTATACGTTATTATTCTATACTGTATCTGAATGATTTCA
>NZ_JBWJVP010000005.1:0-27246 GCF_056339915.1 Blautia sp. ZXY-1-B12
TGGAGTGATTATACAGTGGATTATGAGCAGATTGACAGTATCTCATACAAAGAAAATTTATTTCAAAATGGGAATGATCGCAGAACAAATGGTATGGGAAACCTGAAGTATGGTATGGGAAATTTCAGAAATGATATTTATGGAGATTATATCCGCTACACCCATGCATCCTGCCACTCATATGTAGTTATGGATATAGGCGGAAAAATATTGGTGGTAAATGGCGCAGATGAATCAGAAACAAAGAAAATTTATGACACTCTCAGAGAGAAATGTCAGATGAATTAGTGTGTGTTTAATCGAATCAGGCAAGTAGCAAAATAACAGGTATTGCGGTTATAAATCACAATACCTGTTATTTTTTGATGCGATTGCGGGTATCATGGAACCATGAAGGTGATTTCTATGATAAACAGACAGTTCTACATCAATAAGATTATGCCATATGCTGATACGTCTTGTGTAAAAGTATTGACTGTCTTTATACAATCTTAATACGGAATCATAGACTTTTATACTATCTTTGAAAGCAATTGTATATAATAAGACGCATTATGAAGATATTGCTATAGAATCATTAGTAAGGAGTTATGATCATTTATGCCGGAAAAAATGTGTAAGAAAAAACACCTGACGTCTTTTCAGCTGATTATTCTGGGATTTGCAGGTGTGATCCTTTTGGGAAGCATTTTGCTGATGCTTCCGGTTTCTTCTTTGGAGAAAGTGCCGACGCCATTTCATGAGGCACTTTTTACAGCCACTTCGGCAGTATGCGTTACAGGACTTGTAGTAAAGGACAGCGGAAGTTACTGGTCTGTGTTCGGACAGACAGTTATTCTTGCGCTTATACAAATAGGTGGACTTGGAGTAGTAACCGTAGCGGCAGCGGTTTCGCTTCTTTCAGGGAAAAAAATATCTCTCATGCAAAGAAGTACAATGCAGGATGCAATTTCAGCACCTAAAGTTGGAGGAATTGTCAGACTGACAAGGTTCATTTTAAAGGGGACTCTTTTGATTGAAGCAGCAGGAGCTATGTTATTGCTGCCGGTTTTTGTATCGGATTATGGCTTAAAGGGAATCTGGATGGCAGCCTTTCATTCTGTTTCTGCTTTTTGTAATGCAGGATTTGACATTCTGGGAACAGCAGATAATGCCTTTCCGTCTCTGACGGGCTATTCCGGAAATATCCTTATAAATGTGGTAATTATGCTGCTGATCATTACAGGAGGAATTGGTTTTCTTACCTGGGATGATATTTATAGGAATAAAATGAATTTTAAACGTTACCGCATGCAAAGCAAGATTATTCTCATGACTACTGTATGCCTGATTGTTTTTCCGGCATTTTTTTTCTTTGCCTGTGATTTGAAAAACCTGCCTGCGGGAGAACGCCTGTTAGCTGCCATGTTTCAATCGGTAACTACAAGAACTGCCGGCTTTAATACCATAGATATTTCAGAGATGAGCGAGGCATCAAAAGCGGTTATGATACTGTTAATGTTGATTGGTGGTTCGCCGGGTTCTACAGCAGGAGGAATGAAAACAACTACTTTTACGGTACTGATTTTAAATGCAATTGCAACCTTTCGCAGTCAGGAAAATGCAGGGGCTTTTGGACGGAGACTGGAGTATCATGTGATAAAAAATGCAGCCACAATAGCTATGCTCTATTTTACATTATTCTTTTGTGGAGGTGTTGCAATCAGCGTATACGAAGGTCTTCCCCTTTTGGATTGTCTATATGAAGCAGCTTCAGCTGTGGGCACGGTAGGTCTGACCTTGGGAGTCACACCGGGACTTCATGTTTTTTCACAAGTTGTGCTGATCATACTGATGTATCTGGGACGCGTAGGTGGCCTGACCCTGATTTATGCAGTATTCTCAGGAAGAAATAAGGGAAATGCAAAGCTTCCTCTGGAGAAAATCACAGTTGGATGAGAAGGAGAAAAGTAATATCATGAAGAATGTATTGATTATTGGACTTGGAAGATTTGGAAGACATATTGCCATGCAGCTGAGTCAGCTTGGGCATGAAATTATGGCAGTTGACTGGAATGAAGAAAGGGTGGACAAAGTGCTTCCGTTTGTGACTAACGCCCAGATTGGGGACAGTACCAATGCTGAATTTTTACAATCCCTTGGAATTGGAAACTACGATATCTGTTTTGTGACTATTGGAGGAAGCTTTCAGAGTTCTCTTGAGACCACTTCCCTTCTGAAAGAACTGGGAGCAAAACTGGTAATATCCAGAGCTGAACGTGATGTCCAGGAAAAATTTCTCTTACGTAATGGTGCAGATAAGGTGGTTTATCCAGAAAAGCAGGTTGCAAAATGGGCATCTATCCGTTACACAGATGATCATATCCTTGATTATATGGAGGTGGATGCTTCCCATGCGATTTTTGAGGTAGAAGTGCCGGAGGAATGGACTGGAAAAACTGTAGGCGGACTGGATATCAGAAAGCGTTACAATATTAATATTCTGGCAGTAAAAAATGAAGGAGAATTTAATATTGCAATTTCTCCGGATACGTATTTGGAAGAGAATAGTAAATTGCTGGTGCTGGGAGAATACAGAGCTCTTCAGAAGTGCTTCCGCATATAGTACAGCGAATATTAAGTAACTGCTATATTGACTTGTCTGATTTTTCATCTGCGGCGTTGTCGTCAATCGCCGTAGCCACCGCTACGCCTCATTCCTCCGCCTTGCAGCTGAAGAAATCATCCTGCGTCAATATAGCAGAAACTTAATTTTCGCTGTACTAGTAAAAAAGATTTTTGACCACAACACAGCCCCATGATATAATTTTCAAAACAGTAAAAAAGGTGGGGGACAGGATGAGTTTAAAAAATGTGAATCATCAGAAACGGTCATTCATATGGTCTATGGAAAAACCGTCTGCAAAGGATTATTTTCTGACGGTATTTATATTTGCGGTATGCACTTTAATTGGTCTGTTGTTTCAGAAACTGAATTTTACGGATACGAACATTGTAACCATATATATTCTGGGGGTTTTGCTTACTTCGATTGTGACAGATGGCTATCTTTGTAGTGTGGCAGGCTCTTTTTTAAGTGTATTTTTATTTTGTTTTTTTCTGACAGAACCAAGGATGTCTTTCAAAACCTATGCGGTGGGTTATCCGGTGACATTTTTCATAATGCTTATTTCATCCGTACTTACGGGAGCACTTGCAGCAAAGCTGAAAACACATGCAAAGCTGTCTACACAGCTTGCTTTTCGTACACAGATTCTGTTCGATACAGACCGTCTGCTGCAAAAGGCAAAAGGAGAAACAGAGATTCTTGATGTCACCTGTACACAGCTTCTCCGTTTATTAAACCGCAATATTACAGCATATGTAGTAGAAAATGGAATTTTATCAGAGGGAAAGCTTTTTTCCGGGGAAAAAGAGGACACAGAAGATTTTTTGATACCAGAAGAGCAGCAGATAGCCAGATGGGTCTGTGAAAACAGGCAGCATGCCGGTGCGTCCACACACCATTTTCCTCAGGCTAAATGTTTATATCTGGCAATCCGGAGCGGGGATAATGTTTACGGTGTGATCGGGATACCATTGCAAAAAGAAATACTGGACTCTTTTGAATACAGCATCCTGTTGTCTGTAATAAATGAATGTGCGCTTGCAATGGAAAATGCAAAAAATGCATTAGAAAAAGAAAAAAATGCAGTTATGGCCAAAAATGAACAGCTGCAGGCAGATCTTCTTCGGGCGATTTCGCATGATCTTCGTACGCCGCTTTGCTCCATTTCCGGTAATGCAGATATGCTGCTTGGCAATAGCGACCGTCTGGACGAAGCTACAAAACATCAGATTTATAGCGATATCTATGATGATTCTGAATGGCTGATCGGAGTTGTGGAGAATCTGCTTTCTATTACCAGACTGAATGACGGAAGACTGAAATTTAAATTTACAGACCAGCTTCTGGATGAGGTGATTGCAGAATCCCTGCGGCATATCAGCCGGAAACATGATGATTATAAAATTGTGACAGACTGCGAAGAACTTGTTCTTGCACGTATGGATGTACGTCTTATTATGCAGGTTCTGGTAAATTTAGTTGACAATGCAATAAAATATACACCACCGGGTTCTGTGATCTTTATTCGGGGAACGAAAACAGATGGAAAAGCGCAGATAAGTGTGGAAGATAATGGCCCGGGAATTCCGGAAGAAATGAAAACACATATTTTTGAGATGTTTTATACAGGGAAAACAACAGTTGCGGATAGTCACCGAAGTCTGGGACTTGGACTGGCACTTTGCCATTCTATTATAGAAGCACATGAAGGAACCCTGGTTTTGACAGATCATGATCCTCATGGATGCAATTTTACTTTTACTTTACCCTTAAGCGAGGTGACATTAAATGAATAAAACATTAATTCTGGTGGTTGAGGATGACAGACCCATACGCAATCTGATCGTTACTACATTAAAAACACATGACTATAAATATCTGGCTGCAGAAAACGGATCTTCAGCTATTCTGGAAGCTTCGTCCCACAATCCGGATATTGTTCTTCTGGATCTGGGGCTTCCTGATATGGAAGGGGTAGAAGTGATAAAAAAAATCCGTACCTGGTCGAATATGCCGATTATTGTGATCAGCGCCAGAAGTGAGGACACAGATAAAATAGAGGCGCTGGATGCAGGAGCAGATGATTATATTACGAAACCGTTCTCTGTTGAGGAATTACTTGCGCGTATCCGTGTCACCCAGAGGAGACTTGCGGTTATGCAGAGCGGAGAGCAGATAGAAAGCTCTGTTTTTGAGAATGGTGGATTAAAGATAGACTATACGGCAGGCTGTACATATCTGAAGGGAGAGGAATTGCATCTGACACCTATAGAATATAAGCTGCTCTGTCTTTTGTCCCGCAATGTGGGAAAGGTATTGACACATACCTATATTACCCAGCAGATTTGGGGACGATGTTCGGATAATGACGTTGCTTCTCTTAGAGTTTTTATGGCAACATTGCGAAAAAAACTGGAGCCTGAGAAAAATGGAGTGCAATACATCCAGACACATATTGGCATTGGATATCGCATGCTTAGAATTGAGAAGTAAAAAGCTAGTACATCGTTTCGTAAATAACTATACCAATCCGCATCCTACGCGATTGGTATAGTTATTTCGAAAACGATGTACTAGATACGGAGTATGTCACAGAGGATATCGCCCAACCATCTGATTTGATGATACAACAATATCTTGTTTTTATAGCAATCCTCGTAAATAATGCATTTAAGAGGATTGCTATAGATTTATTTCTCATAATATAATAAGAAGGAACCCTCCCAATATTAACAGCAATGAGGAAACAACTGAAAAGATCTGGGCTCCTACACCTGGGGTGCCGCCCTGTTTGATCGCTTCATCGCGGTCAAGTTTATTTTTCATTAGATTCTCTGTGATTCCGGGTGCGGATTTGAGAGTCTGTCCGTCCTGTATGCCGATAGCAGTTACGGTTTGCCCTGTTTCGAAATCAGCAGCAGAATAATAATAACGAACATCATATTCTTTATGTGAACGTGTCGTCTGGTTCGATGGTTCTATAAAATGCTTCTGTGTATAGGTGTTATCCGGTACATATGTATAACCGGCAGATGATAATGCTGCCTTGTCGTAATCTTCCCAGGTTTTGGTCAGCATAATATCATCAATAAAATCCTGCGAAAGTGCATAATTTCCAATTTTCCCCTGGCCTGATACCGGCATGCTGCTGAAAGATGAATTCCATTCCAGAACGCCATATTTCTTTTCGTCGTCAGTCATTGCCTCCTTCTTTTTGGAAGAAGATTTTGTTAATTTCATTGTCTGTTTTGAACATGAAATGCGGATGCTGTCAAAGTCCAGTCCAAGCTCATCATCATGTGCCGGTTCAGTCAGCTCAAATGTGCCGCATACAATGACGGTTTTTCCATCGTTTTCCGGGTCGATCGTATCTGCTGCATCAACGTAAACTGCGTCTTTCAGAGCTGCTTTTGTTTTGGGGTTATCCACAAAGATCATCTTTAAAGCAGATACAAAAAAGAATATTCCGATTATTACAAGGAGAATCCCTCCTGTTTTCTTCAATATCTTCATAATTTTCATCACCTTCCCTTTCTTTTAATATTTTCTGCAAGTATCTCAATCATATTATTACATATTTTGCTTCGTTTGCCACTGTCACTTGCGATAGTAATAGGTTAGATTATTTTCTGGAATTACAGTAGGATTCATGCTATTATAAACAGTAATAAGACGGATAACAATAAGAAGGGATGCTTTATAAATGGAAGGGGAGATAAGATGGCAGGATTAAAAAAACTTCCAATTGGAATTGAGAATTTTGAAGAGATGCGTCGGGAAGATTTCTATTATGTAGATAAGTCACATGTAATTGAACAATTGCTTACCCAGTGGGGAAAGGTAAACCTGTTTACCCGTCCGAGACGCTTTGGAAAATCCCTGAATATGAGTATGCTCCAGAGTTTTTTTGAGATTGGAAAAGATAAGACTTTGTTTGATGGGCTGAGGATTTCAGATAATCAGGAATTATGTGAAAAATATCAGGGGAAATTTCCGGTGGTTTCTGTCAGTCTGAAGGGAATCAATGGTGCCACATATGAGGAAGCCCGCAGATTTCTCATAAAAACAATCAATGAAGAAGCCCGCAGGCTATCCGTACTTTCAGACAGCACAGAGCTTGATGAGACAGATCACGAATTGCTGATACAGTTAAAGAAAAAAGAAATGACAAACGATTCTCTGGTGTACAGTATCCGTGAGCTGACAGAATTGCTGGAAAAGCACTATGGCAGAAAAGTAATTGTTCTGATCGATGAATATGACGTACCTCTGGCAAAGGCAAATGAAAATGGCTATTATGATGAAATGGTATTGCTGATCCGCAATTTATTTGAGAATGCATTAAAAACCAACAGCAGTCTGAAATTCGCAGTGCTGACAGGATGCCTGCGGATTGCAAAAGAAAGCATTTTTACAGGTCTTAACAACTTTAAAGTTTATTCCATTACAGATAAGAGCTTTGATGAAACATTTGGATTTACAGATGCGGAAGTAAGGGAACTCCTCCGGTATTATGGACAGGAAAAATATTATGAGACAGTGAAAGAGTGGTATGACGGCTACCGGTTTGGAAATGTGGATGTTTATTGTCCATGGGATGTGATCAATTTCTGCAGTGATCATCTGGCAGATCCCGGACTGGAACCGAAGAATTACTGGGCGAATACAAGTGGAAACAGTGTGATCAGTCATTTCATTGACAGTGTGGGAAAACCACAGAAGCTGACCAGAATGGAGCTGGAACAGCTGGTAAATGGAGGGATTGTCCAGAAAGAAATTAATTCTGAGCTTACCTATAAGGAATTATATTCTTCCATAGACAATCTGTGGAGCACACTTTTTATGACAGGATATCTGACACAGAGAGGGGAACCCAGTGGTAACAGATATAATCTGGTTATTCCCAACAGAGAGATCCGAAATATTATCACCAACCATATTCTGAAAATGTTCAAAGAAAATGTAAAGGACGATGGAAAAACAGTCAGTGATTTGTGTGATGCACTGCTGAACCAAAATCCGGAAAAAGTAGAGTTGATTTTTACAGAATATATGAAGAAAACGATCAGCATAAGAGATACCTTTGCGCAGAAACCAACGAAAGAAAATTTCTATCATGGATTGCTGCTGGGGATCCTGGGATTCAAAGAGAACTGGTCAGTAATGTCTAATCGGGAATCAGGAGATGGATTCGGGGATATTCTAATTCGTATAGAAGATGAAGATGTGGGGATTGTGATCGAAGTAAAATATGCAGATGACGGAAATCTTCAGGGAGAGTGCGAAAAAGCACTTCAGCAGATTATAGATATCAGATATACTGAGTCGTTGGAACAGGAAGGGATTCATACAATTATAAAATATGGAATCGCCTGTTACAGAAAGAAATGTAAGGTGCTGATGAGAATAGACAAACAGTGAACACAGAATATTCAGACCTCATTACCGGATGCAGAACGAACGGTAATGAGGTCTTGTCACGTTATCCTTTAGTTACTGTTCACTCCGTTCACAGTAACTTAGCCAAAATTCATTCCAGATTGCCTGCGGCAATGGAATTTTGGCTTGTATGTCGCGGGATAGTGGTATGTGAACAGTAACATCCTTTACTCTAATGCTGAGTTTTTTCCGTGTTTACAATTGACATCTTAACAGGAAATGATTATGATATTTCTGACAGTGCTTTTTAGCTGTCCGGATTTCATATCAAATTAAATACCCTGTTGCCAGTGGGATATTTGATTTGATATGAAATGAATGAGGAATGGTGAAATACGAAGGAGAGTTAGAAATTATGAGTATTTCCATGATTGGAATTGACCATAATATGGCACCGGTGGATATTCGTGCGAAATTTGCATTTACAAAGAAAAATGCCGGTGAAGCAATGGAAAAAATAAAGAATGAAAATGGAATATATGGATGCGTGATCTTGTCCACCTGTAACCGACTGGAGGTCTGGGCAAGTGTGGATGATGAGGAGGATGTCTGTCTTTATGACTGCCTCTGCAGGATAAAGGGAATCACTGAGGATTCCTACAGACAATATTTTGTGGAGCGTAAGGATCAGGAGGCAGTTGAGCATCTTTTTTATCTTACCAGTGGTCTGAAATCACAGATCATAGGGGAGGATCAGATCCTTACACAGGTGAAGGATGCCCTGAATCTGGCAAGAGAGAATTTTGCGGCAGATGGTGTTCTGGAGGTTTTGTTCAGAATGGCTGCCACAGCAGGAAAGAGGATTAAGACAGAGGTTCCTTTTTCTCATGGAAATCCGTCAGTGATCCATCAGGCCATCGGATTTCTGGCAGAGAAAGGGTATTCTCTCAGGGATAAGACCTGTATGGTTATCGGTAACGGTGAGATGGGTAAGGTGGCTGCTCAGGCTTTGCAGGAGGCAGGTGCAGATGTAACAGTGACCATCCGTCAGTACAGAAGCGGAGTTGTGAATATTCCGCTGGGCTGCAAGCGTATTAATTACGGTGACAGAATGGAGTATATGCCACAGTGTGATCTTGTAGTAAGTGCAACTGCAAGCCCGAATTTTACATTAAAAGAAGAATTGTTCCAGGGAATCCGGACAAAGGATGACCTGATCCTGATCGATCTGGCAGTTCCCAGAGATATAGAGCCATCTGTTGGAAAGATCCAGGGGGTCACACTTTATGACATGGACAGCTTCCGTATAGAGGAAGTTCCTGCAGAACTTCAGGAAAATCTGGAGGCAGCAGGCGCGATCGTAAGAGAGCAGATGGATGAATTTTTCCAATGGCTGGATGGAAGAGACCTGATCCCAAGAATTCAGGATATTAAAGATGAGGCAGTCAATGACCTGAATTTAAGGATTGCAAAGATATTAAAGAAAACACCTATGGAAGAGGATGACAGGCAGAATCTGGTCCATGCAGTGGATACGGCAGCAGGAAAAGTAGTAAATAAACTGATCTTTGGTCTGCGTGACAGTCTGAATCAGGAGATTTTCCTTGAGTGTGTGGCAGGACTGGAGAAAATATATGAAGAATAAGCCGTATTTTCCAATGTTTATAGACTTATCAGATAAGAATATCGTGGTTGTAGGCGGCGGAAACATTGCAACCCGTCGAGTGAAAACCCTTTTATCATTCACCAGAAATATCAGAGTCATTGCTCCGAAGGTCACCATGGAGATGATGGAGCTTGGCAAAGCCGGCTATGTAGAGCTGATCACACGTCCGGTGAAGCGTACAGACTTTGCGATGGCATATATGGTGATCGCAGCTACCAATGACAGAAAGTTAAATGATGAGATCCACAGGATCTGCAGGCAGGAAGGCGTTTATGTTAATGTAGCCAGTGACAGGGAGCAGTGCGATTTTTATTTCCCGGGAATTTATATGGAAGAGGGACTGGTGGTGGGAATTACAGCCAGTGGTCTGGACCATAAAAAAGCGCGCAGGATAAGAGAAGAGATTCAGAATGCCCTGGAGAGAGTTGCGCAGGAAGATGATAATGAGGAGGAAAATGATGACTGAGGTGATCATTGGAAGTAGAGAGAGTAAGCTGGCAGTTCTCCAGAGTGAGATGGTAAAAAGCTACATAGAACAGAAAAACCGTGAAGAAAATGCCGGCTCTGAAATAACAGTAAATATCCTGACTATGAAAACGACAGGAGATATTATTCTGGATCGTACCCTGGATAAGGTGGGCGGAAAAGGACTGTTTGTAAAAGAACTGGACAGGGCATTGCTGGATGGTAAAAGCAATCTGTCTGTACACAGTCTTAAGGATATGCCTATGGAGGTTCCAAAAGAGCTTCCGCTTCTGGCCTTTTCAAAGCGTGAGGATCCAAGAGATGTACTGGTGCTTCCTGAGGGAGTGGCGGAGCTGGATCCGGATAAACCTCTGGGATGTTCCAGCTTAAGGAGAACTCTTCAGTTAGAGAAGCTGTATCCTGAGATGGAGGTAAAGAGTATCCGTGGAAATCTGCAGACAAGGCTTCGCAAGCTGGATGAAGGAGAGTATTCCGGGCTGATCTTGGCAGCGGCAGGTCTGAAACGACTGGGGCTGGAAAGTAGGATCAGCAGATATTTTACACCGGATGAGATGATTCCTTCAGCAGGTCAGGGAATCCTGGCTGTACAGGGACGCAAAGGTGAGGATTATGGGTATCTGGACGGATACTGTGACAGGGATGCCTGGATTGCAGGAACTGCAGAGCGCGCATATGTAAAATATCTGGACGGAGGATGTTCTTCGCCTGTAGCTGCATTTGCAGAGGTGGACGGAGATGAGATCTTTATCCGCGGTTTATATTACAGTGAAGCTACAGGAAAGTGGCTTACAGGTCAGATCAGAGGTGCAGCAGAGGATGGAGAGAAGCTTGGAACAGATCTTGCAAAGCAATTGAAATCTGACTGTGAGGGAAAGTAATAAAATATTTATCTGATTCGTTGAAACTGAACTGAAATTGCTATAGGATACAAATTTCAGAATACAAAATTTCAGGATACAAAATTTATAGAAAAAAATTCTTGTGACCATAAAGGAGAAGAAACATGGCAGCTGGCAAGGTTTGGCTGGTTGGTGCGGGACCGGGTGATATCGGGCTTTTTACATTAAAGGGCGCAGCGGTTCTGCAGCAGGCAGATGTGGTAGTATATGACAGTCTGGTAGGCGAAGGGGTTCTGGCAAAGATTCCGGAGCATGCCAGACTGATTAATGTAGGTAAAAGAGCAAATCACCATACAATGGTGCAGGAGGATATTAATAAGGTTCTTCTGGAAGAAGCTGAAAAAGGAAATAAAGTGGTAAGGCTTAAAGGTGGAGATCCCTTTCTCTTTGGAAGAGGCGGGGAGGAACTGGAACTTCTTTCTGAGAATGGAATCCCTTATGAGATCGTGCCCGGAGTGACATCTCCCATCTCTGTTCCTGCTTATAATGGGATTCCTGTGACACACAGGGATTTCTGTTCGTCCTTACATATTATTACAGGACATAAACGTGCAGGGCAGGAGTATGATATAGATTTTAAAGCACTGACTCAGACAAAGGGAACACTGGTGTTTCTCATGGGAATTGCAGCACTGGAGGATATCTGCAAAGGGCTTCTTGCAGGCGGCATGGATTCGGATATGCCGGCAGCAGTTCTTCAGAAAGGAACAACAGCAGGACAGAAGCGGGTGGTTGCTACTGTAGGTACCCTCAAGGAAGAGGTGGACAGACAGGGGATAGAGACACCTGCCATTATTGTTGTGGGAAAGGTATGTTCTCTGGCTGACAAATTTGCCTGGTATGAGAAGCTTCCTCTGGCAGGCTGGAAGGTTCTGGTCACAAGACCAAGACAGCATATTTCAAAGACAGCAGATCTTCTCCGTCAGAAAGGCGCCGAGGTTCTGGAGCTGCCGTCTATCTGTACAGTACCTGTTGAGGATAATGGCAGACTGTATGAGGCATTTGAGAAACTGGATACTTATCAGTGGATCATTTTTACAAGCCCTGCAGGTGTGGAGATCTTTTTTGACGAGATGGACAGAAAAGAGATGGATGTGCGCAGCCTGGGACAGGCGAAGATCGCAGTGATCGGTGAAGGAACGAAGAAAAAGCTGAAAGAGCATCACCTGCTGGCTGATTTTGTGCCAGGTGTGTATGACGGAGATACTCTTGGAGCAGAGCTTGCAAAAGAACTTCAGGGAAATGAAAAAATTCTGATCCCAAGAGCCGAAGCCGGAAATAAAAAGCTGACAGAATTGCTGGAGCAGACAGGGGCACAGGTGGATGATATTGCAACCTACACTACTCGTTATGAGAAGAGCAGACTGATCGATGAGAAGAAAGAACTGGAGACAGGAAGTGTGGACTGTGTAGTATTTACCAGTGCATCCACTGTAAAGGGCTTTGTGGAAGGCACAAAGGGACTGGACTATACGAAGGTAAAAGCTGCCTGTATCGGAAAACAGACCAAAGCTGCAGCAGATGCTTATGGTATGCAGACCCGCATGGCAAAGAAGGCTACCATCGAAAGTCTCATAGAGCTTGTGGAAGAGATGAAACAGGAAAACTGATAACTATTCTGCAAAAAATGGAACAGTTATGAGAATTGTTGATAAAAGGAGCAAAAAGACATGGACTTAATTCAGAGACCAAGAAGATTAAGAGGCAGTGAAAATTTAAGAAAAATGGTAAGAGAGACAAGAATGGACAAGTCTTCCCTTATCTATCCCTTATTTGTAAAAGAGGGAACAGGAATTGAAGAAGAGATCCCTTCTATGGAAGGACAGTTCCGCTACAGTGTAGACCGTCTTCCTTTTGAACTGGAACGTCTGCAGAATGCAGGAGTAAACAGCATTATGCTGTTCGGCATCCCGGATCACAAGGATGAGGTGGGAAGCGGTGCGTACGACCCCAACGGAATCGTACAGAAGGCCCTGAGAGAAGCAAAGAAACAGTTCCCGGACATGTACTATATCACAGATGTATGTATGTGTGAGTACACTTCACACGGACACTGCGGAGTGCTCTGCGGTCATGATGTAAATAATGATGCAACACTGGAATTACTGGCTAAGACAGCTGTTTCCCATGTAGAGGCAGGCGCAGATATGGTAGCTCCCTCTGATATGATGGACGGACGTGTACGTGCTATCCGTGAGGCTCTTGATGCGAACGGACATTATGGAGCACCGATCATGTCCTATGCAGTAAAATATGCATCTGCTTTCTATGGACCATTCCGTGATGCTGCAGGTTCTGCACCGTCCTTTGGTGACAGAAAGAGTTACCAGATGGATTTTCACAACAGAAGAGAGGGAATGAAGGAAGCGCTTACAGATGTGGAAGAGGGCGCAGATATCATTATGGTAAAACCTGCCATGTCTTATCTTGATATGGTCTCTGAGGTATCAAAGGCTGTAAATGTGCCGGTTGCAGCGTACAGTGTAAGCGGTGAATATGCAATGGTGAAAGCAGCTGCAAAAATGGGCTGGATCGATGAAGAACGTATTATGTGTGAGATGGCAGTCAGTGCATACCGTGCAGGTGCCCAGATCTATCTTACTTATTATGCAAAAGAACTTGCAAAATGCATGGATGAAGGGAGAATCGGCTGATGGGTTTATCAGAAGAATTATTTGACAGAGCGGTAAAGGTAATTCCGGGAGGAGTAAACAGTCCTGTACGTGCATACGGTGCTATCGGTATTGCACCGAGATTTATCGACCGTGCAGACGGATGCCATATTTATGATGTTGATGGAAAAGAATACGTGGATTATATCGATTCCTGGGGACCGATGATCCTGGGCCATAATTTTCCGGAAGTAAAAGAAAGTGTGCTGAAGGCGTGTGAAAAGGGCCTCAGCTTCGGATGCGCAACTGCAATCGAAGTGGAGATGGCTGAGTTTATCTGTGACCATATTCCACATGTGGATATGGTGCGTATGGTAAATTCCGGTACAGAAGCTGTTATGAGTGCAGTCCGTGTTGCCAGAGGATTTACAGGAAAGAATAAGATCATTAAATTTGCAGGATGCTATCATGGACACAGTGATGCCATGCTGGTAAGTGCAGGCTCCGGTGTGATGACAAGCGGTGTTCCGGACAGTGCAGGTGTGCCTAAGGGATGCACAGAGGATACCATGACTGCTGTTTATAATGATCTGGACAGTGTACGTGCACTGATGGAGCAGGCTGACGGACAGACTGCTGCTGTTATCGTGGAAGCTGTAGGCGCCAATATGGGTGTGGTTCCTCCGAAAAAGGGGTTCCTGGAAGGTCTGAGAAAGCTTTGCGATGAGTACGGCGCCCTTCTGATCTTTGACGAGGTTATCACTGGTTTCCGTCTGGCTTTTGGCGGTGCTGCAGAATATTTTGGCGTGACCCCTGATCTGGTTACCTATGGTAAAATTATCGGTGCAGGTATGCCGGTAGGCGCATACGGCGGACGCAGAGAGATCATGGAACTGGTTTCCCCTGTGGGAAAGGTTTACCAGGCCGGTACTTTAAGCGGAAATCCTATTGCAATGGCAGCAGGACTGACACAGTTAAAATATCTCTATGAACACCAGGGAATTTATAAAGATCTGGAGGAAAAAGGAAAACGTCTCTATGGCGGTATGGAGAAAATCCTGGCAGAGAAAAATCTGCCTTACCATATCAATCACGTATCTTCCCTGGGAAGCCTGTTCTTTACAGAGCAGGAGGTTGTGGATTATACCTCAGCCAAATCCTCGGATACAAAAGCTTTCTCTGAATATTTCAAGGGAATGCTTGCGCAGGGAATCCATATGGCTCCGTCACAGTTTGAGGCAATGTTTTTATCTGTTGCCCATACAGATGAGATCATAGACCAGACACTGGAAGCTGTCAGAAATTATTTTACCAAATAAACAGCAGAGCGCTTATCAGTTATAGAACTTAGCCCAAATTCATTCCAGATTGCCTGCGGCAATAGAATTTTGGCTTGTATGTGAACAGTAACGACAGTAACCCATGAACTGGAAAAAATACATAAAACTGAGTTCCGTAAGCTTGTTCTGATTAGGAAAATGTGCTATAATCACCTTATCGTATGACATCGCCCGGCAATATCGGGACGAAAATATTATTGCTCGCTGACAGCAGACGGGAACAGAGTGAGCGATGATAAATAAACTTCAGGACAGCAGGAGGAAAAAAGCATTATGAGTGAAAAGAAATATGTAGCTTATGTGGGCTCTTATACACATGGCTCTTCCAGACAGGGAATCCATGTTTATGATGTTGATGTTGAGAATGGCACTCTTACAGAACGCAGCAGTGTTGAAGTAAGTAATGCATCCCACATGGCTGTTTCAAAGAATGGTAAGTATCTTTATTCTATCGAGGATGAGGGTGTTGCAGTATTTAAACGTGATAAAAATGGTGATCTGTCACGTATCAACAGTGTAAATATTGATGGAATGAGAGGCTGTTTCCTTTCTACAGATGTTGACGGTAAGTATCTTTATGTTGCCGGATATCATGACGGTAAGGTGACTGTTGTACATACTCATAAGGACGGCAGACTTGGAAGCCTGATGGATGGCGTATTCCATACAGGACTCGGAAGTGTTGCAGAGCGTAACTTCCGTCCCCATGTGAACTGTGTTCGTCCGACTCCGGATAATAAATATCTCTGTGCAGTAGATAACGGAATTGATCAGGTGAAGATTTACCGTGTCAACAAATTGCGCAATAAGCTGGAACTGGTAGACATCCTGAGATGTCCGAGAGAGAGCGGCCCGCGTATCATTCGTTTTAGCGATGATGGTAAGTTTGCTTATATTCTCTTTGAACTCAGTAATGAGATCAGGGCTTACAAATATGATGGAAGCGGTAAGGTTCCGGCGTTTGAACTGATCCAGACGATTGAGACAAGTGCGAAGAAGGATGTTCATGATACACATAATGCAGCGTCCGGTCTTTCTCTTGCAAATGATGGCAAGCATCTTTTCTGTACAACAGCAGGTGAGGATACAGTTTCCATGTTTGAGCGTGATGAGGAGACTGGTATGCTGACAAGGAAGTTTACACTTCCGATCAGTGGTGAATATCCGAAAGATCTGGTACTTTTACCGGATGATAAGCATCTGGTGCTGGCTAATCATGCAAGTAATACACTGACTACTTTTACAGTGGATTATGAGAAGAATATTATTGTGATGAACGGCAAGCCGATTAAGATTACAGAGCCAAACTGTATCAGAATCTGGCCGGTTCCGGAAGAATAACAGATTCGTTACATAGAATCAGCAATATAGGCAGATAATAAAATACCTTCATTTGAAACTGAGATCAGCTCAGAATTCAAGTGAAGGTATTTTTGCGTGGATTAATTGGAATTATTTCCGATAAAAATCCCGAACCTTATCCATCTGGGAACTCATATTGACAAAGAGCGCATCCGCCAGTGTGATTGCTGCCATAGATTCTACCACAACCACTGCTCTTGGGACAATGACCGGATCATGTCGGCCATGGATTTCCAGAGAAAGAGGTTCTTTATCTTTGGTTACGGTCTGCTGCGGCTGGCTGATGGATGGGGTTGGCTTGATATGGGCACGAAGTATGATTTCACTGCCGTCACTGATTCCTCCCATGATTCCGCCTGCGTGGTTGGAGGTTTTGATGATTTCACCGTCTTTGACTGTGAATCCATCATTGTCAGTGGAACCGTTTGAGGAAGTCACTGCAATGCCGTCACCGATTTCAACAGCCTTGACTGCACCGATGGACATCAGGGCGTGGGCAAGAAGAGCACTGAGCTTGTCAAAGACAGGCTCGCCAAGTCCGGCAGGTGTTCCGGTAATACGACATTCGATCACGCCGCCTGCACTGTCCTGATTCTTCATACATTCTTCCAGATATTCACCGGCCTTCACTGCTGCCTGTGCGTCCGGCATATAAAATGCATTCTGATGGATTTCTTCTTTATTAAAAGAAGCAATTTCAACAGGTCCGATAGATTTGGTATAGGTGCAGATTGAAATGCCAAGTTCTCCTAATATTTTAGAAGCAATGGCACCTGCTGCAACTCTTCCGATGGTTTCCCGCCCTGAAGAACGTCCGCCGCCTCTGTAGTCGCGGAATCCGTATTTTTGGTCAAAAGTATAATCTGCATGTCCGGGACGATAGGAGTATGCGATATTTCCGTAGTCTCTGGAGCGCTGATCTGTATTTCTTACCATCAGAGAAATTGGAGTTCCGGTGGTTTTGCCCTCAAAGACACCTGAGAGGATTTCTACCAGATCTCCCTCTTTACGGGCGGTGGTGTATCTGCTCTGTCCGGGTTTTCTTCTGTCGAGGAATTTCTGAATGTCCTCTTCACAGAGAGGAAGGCCTGCCGGGCATCCGTCTATCACAGCTCCGAGAGCTTTTCCGTGGGATTCTCCCCAGGTGGTTACCTTAAATTTATTTCCAAATGATGACTGGCTCATATGATTTGTATCCTTTCCTGTTATTGTATTAGAGCGTGTCTGGAAAATCATTCCCACAATCTGCACGCCCCACTTTGCGGGATATTTCACCTGAATTCAGTTGCCGTAGTTAGAGCGTGTTTGGAAAATCATTCCCACAATCTGTACGCCCCACCTTACGGGACTTTTATAAATAAATACTACTTTATTATAGCGAAGTGTAAAAGTTTTGTAAACCGAAAGCATTGGAATTGACAAAAATTCATGTTCAAATTATAATGATGTTTGAGTCTTTGTGAAAATAAAGAGTAAACGTAACTGTTCAGTAATCTCTTGCAGAAGCTCTGAATAGTTGCAGATTTATTGTTACTGAGAACAGAGTAAACAGTAACAATCTATTGAGGGGAAATCGAGAAAAAGAAGGGAAGTGTGGATCGTGGTAAGGATTTTTAAGACAATCGATGGCGCTATCCATGAAATACAGGAACCACAGGAGGGCTGTTGGATTGCACTGACGAATCCTACGGCAACAGAAATTTTTGAAATTTCCGAGCAGTTTGGGATAGAGGTGGACGATTTGCGCGCACCTTTGGATGAGGAAGAGCGTTCCCGTATAGAAGTGGAGGACAATTATACCCTTATCCTTGCAGATGTACCTGCGATTGAAGAACGTAACGAGAAGGACTGGTATGTGACCATTCCTCTTGGTATTATCGTGACTCAGAAGATGATCTTTACTGTATGTCTGGAAGACACACAGGTTCTGACAAGATTTATGGAAGGCAGGGTAAGAAACTTTTTTACCTATATGAAAACCAGATTTATTCTGCAGATTTTGTACCGTAATGCCAGCATGTATCTGAGATATCTGCGTATTATAGATAAGAAGAGCGAGCAGATTGAGGAGAAACTTCATCTGTCTACAAGAAATCAGGAATTGATGGAACTTCTGGAACTGGAGAAATCACTGGTATACTTTACCACATCTTTGCGTTCCAATGAGATGGTTCTGGAGAAACTTCTGAAGGTGGAGAGTATCAAGAAATATCCGGAGGATACAGAGCTGCTGGAGGATGTTATCATTGAGAATAAGCAGGCTATCGAGATGGCTAATATTTACAGTGGTATCCTCAGCAGTATGATGGGAACTTTTGCGTCAGTTATTTCCAATAACCTAAACATTGTTATGAAGGTTCTGGCTGTTATTACCATTGTTATGAGTATTCCGACTATTGTTTTCAGTGCGTATGGTATGAACCTGAGTGCTGCAGGAATGCCGTTTTCCAGGACACCATGGGGATTTCTTATCGTTATCATCCTTTCTGTAGTGGCAAGTATTATTGCAGCGATATTTCTTTCCAAGAAGAAGTTTTTCTGATTTTGTGTCTGAACTGAGAGGCAGTTATTCGGTGCAGAATTACGCAGAGAAAGCAGATTGTGGATATCCGCTGTAACGAAAGAACGAATAGCATTTTGTGAGAAAAGGAGATTTATGAAATTTATTGACAAACTGGAACGAAAATTTGGAAATCGCGGGATTGAGAATCTTACGATTTATATTATTGTAAGTTATGTACTGGGATATGCATTGATGTATATTAATCCGGGGGCTCTTTCCATGTTGAGTTTGAATGTCTCTGAAATCCTGCATGGTCAGATATGGAGACTTGTTACATGGATTATTTATCCGCCGAGTACGTCATCTGCTTTATGGTTTATGATTGCGATATTGTTCTTTTATTATCCGATCAGTGCATCGCTGGAACGTACATGGGGATCATTCAGATTTACTGTATATATTTTATCTGGAATGATTTTTACAGTAATTTCTGCGTTTATTTTGTATTTTATCACAGGTGGAGTGTTAGATGCTTATCTGAATGGATCACAGTTTTCAACGTATTATATCAGTTTATCTATTTTTCTGGCATATGCGCTGACATATCCGGATATGAAGGTTTTACTGTACTTTGTAATCCCGATCAAGATGAAGTGGATGGCGATTGTATATGCTGCTCTTGTGGTATATGATATTGTCAGATATTTTATGGGAGGAGCATGGTTTATGGCACTGCCGATCATCGCATCCTTACTGAACTTTATCATTTTCTTCCTTGGTACAAGAAATCTTAACAGATACAATCCGAAGGAAATCCATCGCAGAAATCAGTTTAAGAGAGCAATGGGAGAAAGTAAGACCGTTCCCTTCCCGGGGGGCAGCAAGTCAGGGGAAGTGACAAAGCACAAATGTGCAGTCTGTGGTCGTACAGAGAAAGATGATCCGAATCTGGAATTCCGTTTCTGTTCCAAATGTAACGGAAACTACGAGTACTGTCAGGATCATTTATATACACATATACACAAGAAGTAAGAGGAGAAAAGATTATTATGAAAAAAGTACCATTTGTCACCCTGGATAAACTTCAGGAAATCACAGCGCAGTTTCCTACACCTTTCCATCTTTATGATGAAAAAGGTATCCGCGAGAATGCAAAGGCAGTGAAAGAAGCATTTGCATGGAATAAGGGCTTCAAAGAATTCTTTGCTGTGAAGGCAACTCCAAATCCATTTCTGATCCAGATCCTTCAGGAGTATGGCTGTGGCTGTGACTGTTCTTCCATGACAGAGCTGATGATGTCCAAAGCAATCGGATGCAAAGAGGGAGATATCATGTTTTCTTCCAATGATACACCGGAAGAAGAATTCAAATATGCAAATGAAATCGGCGGAATCATCAATCTTGATGATATTACACATATCGAGAGTGTAGAAAGAGCAGTAGGATATATTCCGAAGGTGATCAGCTGTCGTTATAATCCGGGCGGAGTGTTTAAGATCAGCAACGATATTATGGACAACCCTGGAGATGCCAAATATGGTATGACAACAGAGCAGATTTTTGAAGCATTCAAGATCCTGAAGGAAAAAGGTGCCGAGGAATTCGGTATCCATGCATTCCTTGCAAGCAATACTGTGACAAATGAGTATTATCCGATGCTGGCGAAAGAGATGTTTGAAATGGCAGTGAAACTTCAGAAGGAGACAGGTGCTCATGTGAAGTTTATCAACCTTTCCGGTGGTGTGGGAATCGCTTACAAACCAGATCAGACTCCGAATGATATCAGAGAGATCGGTGAGGGTGTCCGCAAAGTATACGAAGAAGTACTTGTTCCGGCAGGAATGGGTGATGTTGCAATTTATACAGAAATGGGACGTTTCATGATGGGACCGTATGGCTGCCTGGTAACTAAGGCAATTCATGAGAAGCATACTCATAAAGAATATATTGGTGTGGATGCGTGTGCTGTAAACCTGATGCGTCCGGCAATGTATGGTGCATACCATCATATCACTGTTATGGGAAAAGAAGACCAGCCATGTGATCATATGTATGATGTGACAGGTTCTCTCTGCGAAAACAATGATAAGTTTGCAATTGACCGCTATCTTCCGAAGGTTGATATGGGAGATCTTCTTGTGATCCATGATACAGGAGCTCATGGTTTTGCCATGGGATATAACTACAATGGTAAACTGAAATCTTCTGAGATTCTTCTCCATGAAGATGGAAGTTTCGAGATGATCCGCCGTGCCGAGACACCGAAGGATTATTTCGCAACATTTGACTGCTTCCCGATTTATGAGAAATTACTGGAAGATATGGAATAATGCTGTGATTATTCTGTAATTTACTGTCTTGTGGTATTGCCGGGGCAGATATGACATAAAAACACACAAAAAGAAAGGTACTGATCTGTGCATGATGCTGGAAGGTTAGTGCCTTTCGTTTTGCATGGAGAAACAGTGATTTCAGAAGAATGTACTGTAAAAATTTTGTCTGTTCGGAGGTAGACGTATGATTAAATATGAATATGAAACAGGAATGTGTAAACAACTGCATTACAATGGTCTGTGGAGTGTACAATATGAGGGTGTTCCCGGACATTTTAAAAAAGTAAAGATGGTCTGTCCCTGCATCAGAGACGAATGTGATCAGAATTGTGAAGTGTTTAAGAACATACCGGAAATAAAAGCAGCAGATCAGGAATGGCATATGAGAGATGAGAGATAGAATAATGGGAGATAAGAAAAAAGAATACAGAGACAAAAGAACAGGCATGCAGACTGTAAGGTCTGTCATATTTGCTATTGTGCTTATAATTACAGGTTTTACCAGTATAATATCTGTGGCAGATAATACTTATGCAGCAGACGAATATCGAGTGCATAAATCTGAGGTGGTTGTAAAGACCGGTGCCACTTATACAGTAAAGATCCTGAATCATGATACAAAAGTGAGTCCAAAGAAGTTTAAATGGACCAGCAGTAACTCAAAATGTGTAAAGGTTATAAATGGCAGGATATATGGTTTAAAGCCCGGACATGCAACGATCACAGCACAGATGAGTGGACTGAAAGTAAACTGCGAGGTTTTTGTCTGTAATAAAACGGAAACAGTTCTTTTTAAGAAATACAAAAAACAGGTGAAAGTAACGGCAGGAAAGACAATTATTCTGGAGCCGCAGAAGTATGGAAAAAGGCTGACTTATACTTCTTCTGATAAAACGGTGGCAACTGTATCAAAGAAAGGAAAAGTTACTGCAAAAAAGGCGGGAAATGTCAAAATCACCAGTGTTTCTTATGGTATTGACAGATATGTATCAGAGATAGAAGTGATCGTCCTGCCGGCAGCGTCAGAAACTCCGGAAATTACGCCTACACTGACGCCGGATGAACCAGCACCATCTGTGACCCCGGAGCCGACGGTAACGGTCACGCCAACTCCGAAAATCACACCTGCACCGGAAGATGAGGAAAAGTTCCGGAAACCCCTGGATGGAGTTACTCATTATATTTTGCACAGAGGTGAACAGACAGAAGCACCTGAGAATTCCGTGCCTGCCTTTGAGATGGCAGGACGCAATGGGGCGGAGTTTGTGGAGACAGATGTGAGAGAGACCGCAGATGGAGTTCTGGTTGTCTCTCATGATGATTCTTTGCTGCGGATGTGCGGGGAGGACAGGCTTATTTCAGAGATGACTTATGAGGAGATAAAGCAGTATCCGATTATAAATGGAAGAAATGCTTCGCAGTATCCGGATAATCTTATTCCTACACTGGAACAGTATATTGCATGCTGCAATAAGTACTCTGTGACGCCGGTGATTGAAATAAAGTCAATCCGTACGGAAGAAGCCATGAATTTGTTCATGCAGCTTCTGACTGAATCACAGAAAGAGCCGGTACTCATCTGTTTCCGCATAGAAACACTTGGTAAACTGCGTGAGATGGGATTTACAGGAAAAATGCAGTGGATCCGTACAGTGCGCATGAATGCTTCTATGATACAGCAGTGTAAGAAATATGATCTGGACATAAGTGCAGAGTATAAAAATATCAGTATGAATGATATCAACAATGCCCATCAGAATGGAATCCGCATATCCGTATGGCTTTGCCGGAATGAGGATATGGTAGACATTTTCAGGAAAATGGGTGCGGATTATATCACGTATGAGAAGTGGAATACAGATGAAGTAAAAATACGACAGGATTAGCAGAAAATCAAGGTAGACATTTAGCAGAAAAATAAGTAAAATACAAGATGTAGATATAAATTGTAAGCAGAACAGTAACAGTTCACTATTGCTATAAGAAAGGACTGAACAGTTGTATATATTTGATATACTGCTGAAAAAGAGGAGGAGAGAGTAATGAAAAAAATAGCAGCTATGGTGCTGGCAGGTGTTCTGGCAGCAGTTCCGGTCAGTACGACCGGTGCAGCGGAATTTCAGGATGGAGCAGATACACAGAATTTCATCTGGGCAGCCGGAGAGGAAACTTCAACAGACACAGATGAAAGCAAAGGGGTAAGTGCAAATGACAGTGTCGTTGAAGGACTTGACAAACCTCTGGTTTTCTATCCCAACACTTACTATAAATTTAATGTGACCGGTGCCGGAACGCAGAATACGAATCCTGTTGAGGGAGATGTCAGATGGACACCATTATACTGGAGTCTTTCTCTCAAACCGCAGGAAAGCGATATTCACAGGAAATGGGAAATCGGTTCTGCAAAGGGTATTTATACAAAGGTGGAACGTGCATACAATATATATATCTTTTTCCAGAGAGAAGAATATACAGGAGGTATATGGGAGAAAAACGATATTGTACAACCTGTGAGATATCAGTTCAATGCAGCTCCGTTAACTGAACAGGATGGAAGCTATAAGTACCTGATAGGTGGAATTGGCTATAAGATTTTAAATGAAAGAGAAGTAAGCGTTACAGGTCTTGCTGCGGAATATAATGTGATACAGATTCCGGCTACAGTTGTGATCAATGATAAAGTTTATAAAGTAACTACAATTGACAAGAATGCCTTCAGCGGGAACAAAGAAATTACAGATGTTATTTTTGGAAATAATGTAACAACGATTGGAAAATATGCGTTCAGCCAGTGCCCGAATCTGCGGAACATAAGATTTGGCAGCAGAGTAAAAAGAATTGGCAGCAACGCATTTGCACAGTGTACGAAACTGCGAAATTTTATACTTCCTGCCAGTGTCAGACATATAGATGCCAGAGCTTTTTACCAGTGCCCGGCAGTCAAAGTGCTCAGGATCAACAGTACAGCACTGAACTATGTTGGAAAAAAAGCTTTTGCGGTCAACAAAACCGTAACTATCAGACTTCCTGAGAAGCTGTTTGCCAGATATCAGAAACTGATCAAGGCAAGCAATGTGTATTCTAAAACGAGGTTTGTGAAATATTAAAAAAAACTCAAAAATGCCCTTGCCATTTCGACAAAAACGTGATATGATAATACTCGTTTCAATGCCGGCATGTCGGAATGGCAGACGAGGCAGACTCAAAATCTGTTGTGGGCAACCACGTGTGGGTTCAAGTCCCACTGCCGGCATTAAAAAGTAAGCGAAGCCTTTGTTTGTGAAGGTGTTCGCTTTTTTTTATTTGCCGTATTAAACAGTTCAGATAATTCTAAAATCTTTATGAAATTTATCTCGCTTTTCTTGAAAAAGAGATGAATAAGTGATATGGTACATCATAACAAAACGAAATGGAGGAAAAGCCAATGAACCTTGATAATAAAAAGCCTGGCAGAAAACCGCTTTATGTATATTATATCATTGCGGCAGTTATTATCATTCTTCTGAATGTGCTGTTACTTCCTGCAATTGAGGGACGAAAGGTACAGACGACTGATTACAGTACTTTCCTGACAGGAGTAGAGAAGGATTACGTTAAGACAGTAGAAATTCAGGATGATTATATTTATTATGTAGCAGAGAGTGACGGACAGGAGGGTTATTTCAGAACTGTCAAGATGAATGATCCTGACCTTGTAGACCGTTTGCATGATGCAAATGTCAAGTTCGGTGCAGCAGCACCACAGCAGACATCTATCTGGATCAGTCTGATCGCAGGATATGTACTGCCGATTGCCATCTTTATCCTTCTTGGAAGGTGGCTCAGCAAGAAGATGATGAGTTCCATGGGCGGAGGTCCCGGTGGAGCAATGTCATTTGGAAAGAGTAATGCGAAAGTATATGTGAAATCATCTACGGGAATCAAATTCTCAGATGTAGCGGGAGAGGACGAAGCCAAGGACCTTCTGACAGAGATCGTAGATTATCTTCATAACCCGCAGAAATACAGAGAAATCGGTGCATCTATGCCGAAAGGAGCCCTTCTTGTAGGCCCTCCGGGTACAGGTAAAACACTTCTTGCAAAAGCGGTAGCCGGTGAAGCGGAAGTTCCGTTCTTCTCCATTTCCGGTTCTGAATTCGTGGAAATGTTTGTTGGTATGGGCGCTGCCAAGGTGCGTGATCTTTTCAAACAGGCGAATGAGAAAGCTCCATGTATTGTATTTATCGATGAGATCGACACAATTGGCAAGAAACGTGATGGTGCCGGATTTACAGGCGGTAATGATGAGCGCGAGCAGACTCTGAACCAGCTGCTTACAGAGATGGATGGTTTTGACGGCTCCAAAGGTGTTGTGATCCTTGCGGCAACCAACAGACCGGATTCCCTTGATCCCGCACTTCTTCGTCCTGGACGTTTTGACAGACGTATTCCTGTTGAACTTCCGGATTTAAAAGGACGTGAGGAAATCCTTAAAGTCCATGCAAAGAAGATTAAGATCGCAGATTCCGTACGTTTTGATGAGATTGCGAAAGCTGCAGCCGGAGCTTCCGGTGCAGAACTTGCAAATATTGTCAATGAAGCAGCACTTCGTGCAGTACGTGACGGCAGAAAATTTGCCACTCAGGCAGATTTTGAGGAGAGTATTGAGGTAGTTATCGCAGGATATCAGAAGAAGAACAGAGTTCTTTCCAATAAAGAAAAACTGATAGTTGCTTATCATGAAATCGGACATGCGCTGGTTGCAGCAAAGCAGACCGAATCTGCACCGGTCCACAAGATCACTATTATTCCGCGTACATCAGGAGCACTCGGATATACCATGCAGGTGGATGACGGAGATCATTATCTGATGACAAAGGAAGAACTTGCAAATAAGATAGCGACCTTTACAGGCGGTCGTGCCGCTGAGGAACTGATCTTCCACTCTATTACAACCGGAGCATCCAATGATATCGAACAGGCGACTAAGCTTGCAAGAGCAATGATCTCCAGATATGGTATGAGTGAAGACTTCGATATGGTTGCCATGGAGAATGTGACAAATCAGTATCTGGGCGGAGACTCCAGCTTAAGCTGTTCTTTTGAGACACAGACTCTTCTGGATAAGAAGGTTGTGGAGCTTGTCAGGATGGAACACCAGAAAGCACTGAAAATCCTTCAGGACAATATCGGAAAGCTCCATGAACTTGCAAAATATCTGTATGAGCATGAGACAATTACAGGTGAGGAATTTATGAAGATCCTAAATACACCTGTACAGGTTCCCACTGTAGTGGCAGAATCTGAAAGTAATACAGAGTCTGAGAACAATGCAGAATCCGAAAACAGTACAGAAGCTGATGCAGATACATCTTCCGGGAAAGTGAATCTGCAGAAGTGATATTTTTTCAAGATATACAAGCCAAAAGTCCATTGCCGCAGGCAATCCGGAAATTTGGTTATGTCACTGAAAACTGAGTGAACAGCAATGAAAGCAGCAGAGGCGATTTGAGCTTCTGCTGCTTTTCCTTGCCAATTAACTCCGGTTCGGTTATAATTCGTAATAGTGAACGCAGCATCCTGGATGTTTTTTGGAAGAAAGAAGGGAATGAAGATGGATTGCCGAACTGCAGAAGGAATGGTGAGTAGTTATATTAAACATGATCTTCCACTAAATGAACTGGAAGAGTTTCTCGATCATGTACAGAATTGTTCTTCCTGTTATGATGAACTGGAAACATATTTTATTGTACATGAGGTAACACAGCAGCTTGATGATGACAGCAGCGATTCAGTTCTGGATTTCAAAAAACTGCTGGAACAGGATATCCGGAAATCCAGAAGATATATCCGCAAGAAGAAAGCCAGTTGGCTGATGTTTGGAGTAAGTATATGCCTTCTGATCGCTACGATTGCGGCAATATTGATTTTTGTAATGATGGAGACAAATTACATTCTATAAAGACACTGGAGGATTTTATGAGCGAAAAAATATTACTGATTGACGGACACAGTATTCTGAACAGAGCTTTTTATGGTCTGCCGGATCTTACAAATTCAGAAGGAAAACACACAGGGG
>NZ_JBWJVP010000006.1:0-7608 GCF_056339915.1 Blautia sp. ZXY-1-B12
GGTGGCGGTTTCATAAAACTTAAGGCGGAATTCTTTTGCTTTCTCCAATGCATCATCTCTTTGTCTCTCAGCAAGAAGAGCACGTTTCTCCATCTCCCGAAGCTTCTGGTCAGCTTTTTTCTGCATTGCCTCAAACTCCAGCAGCATATCCTCCAGTACCTGAAACCAGTAATTGCGGACACGGATGGTTTCTTTATGTGCATCCGCTATCTCCGTTAGCAGCGCCTGAATCTTACGTTCATAGGCTCTGCACTCCTTTTGATGGAGTTCTTTCAGCTTAATATAGTGTTCACCGGATTCCAGTTCTTTATTTCTTGTCTGTGCGGCTTTCAGCCGACACATGAGTGAGATGTAATCATACGCATCAGGCATATGTTTTCCTCCAGTACAGTTATAATCAAACGCCACTGACAATGTCTGTAATCTTTGATATATGCTCTTCCAGATATTCAATCAATTCTTTTTGTTTCTGGATAAATTCCTCCTGGATTTCAATCTGTTTGAGATAACCGGCAAGAAGTTCATCACGTTTTCTAAGTTCTTCTTTAAAATCAATATTCATAAGTGAACCTCTCTTTCTTAAGAAAAAGTATAACAGAAACATAGAAAAAAAGCGAATCACCAGAAAGTGCCTTTTCGTCAATCTGACTGTGGATAAATAGCTGTTTTATAATAAAAAAAGTATTCATGCAGACCTTGAAACTTCAAGAATGGGTTCCCAAAACTAGAATTTGGTGTATAACTTTTAACAAAAAGAACAGCAGGAAAAACTATAAACACAGTTTTTCCTGCCGCGAATGGTTATCCACAAAATAAAAAAATAAATTTCGTCATTTTTTACAATGACTTATGCATACCTCTGAACAGTAACTAGAGCAATCGTATGGATCATTTTTTCCACATCCAGTGGCTTGGCCAGATGTGCGTTCATGCCACAGTCCAGTGCGTGGCGGACATCTTCTGCAAAAGCATTGGCGGTCAGTGCGATGATGGGAATGGAAGAAGCATCCGTCCTGCCAAGCTTCCGGATCTGGCGTGTGGCTTCGTATCCATCCATCAGAGGCATCATAATATCCATAAGTATTACATCAAATGTCCCCTCAGGGTGACTGGAGAAAAGTTTCACAGCTTCCCTGCCATTGGATACTGCAGTTACCACAGCACCTTCCTCTTCAAGGAGTACCTGTGCCACTTCTCTGTTTATTTCATTATCCTCCGCCAGCAGAATCTTTATGCCCTGAATGGAGTTTCGCTCAGATTCTGTCTCAGAAGAGATATCCGTTTCTTCTGCCTCTTCAAATGGCAGAGTGATCACAAAAGTACTTCCAATACCCGGAGTACTGGAAATCTCAATGGTACCCCCCATCTGTTCAAATAGCGCTTTGGCAATGCTCATACCCAGTCCGGTGCCATGATATACACTCCGGGCATCCACCTTCTCCTGAGTAAAGGGTTCAAAAATCTTCTCCAGATATTCTCTGCTGATGCCGATTCCCGTATCAGAGATCGTCCATCTGCAGACCAGTTTATGATCATGGGAAGGGAGAATATTGATCTCCGTATGGATCGCCCCATTCTCTCTGTTATACTTGATACAGTTACTGTAAATATTCATCATGGCACGACGGAGGTGCAGAGGGCTTCCGTATACAAAGGGATGTTCGTATATCTCCGGTGCGATATGAACGGTGAAATCAATGCCGTTTTTCTGTGCCTGCATATCGATCAGCATCTGTGTTTCTTTTTCATATCTGATCAGATCAAAAGGTTCATGGTTGAGTACAAGTCCGCCCTCCTCGATTTTGGACATATCCAGCACATCATTGATGAGAGAGAGCAGATGGCTGGCCGAAATGAATGCTTTTTCACGATTATTTTTAAGGAATTCGATATCATGTTCATGTTTTTTATCAATTTCCAGCAGACCAATGATCCCATTCAGCGGTGTGCGCATATCATGGGACATACGGGAAAGAAAACTGGATTTCTCTGCATTGGCGCGTTCGGCAGTATCAAGAGCTTCCTTAAGGAGCTTCTGGTGCCGGATCTCTGATTCCACCACATCATCCACATTCAGAAATCCCAGAACAATGATACCGGAGTCTTCGTTTTTGATAAAGCGGAACTGATAGTAATGGATACCATCCCTGTCATTTATCCGATAATTTCCCTTGTATTCGGACTGACCGGACAAAACACCCATTACATTACCCAGTTCCAGTGATTCTTCCAGCATTGTACGGTCATCCGGATGTACACGCTGCCGGATATAGTCTGAGAGGAAAAGATCATAGGGGTATGTATCGTTGTGTTTTTTGTCCTGATCAGGGACATCATGGTCTTCCTGCTTGATCACAGAGAGAGTTTTTTCTCTGGGGTTGATCAGGTATACGTTCAGGTAATTGCTGCTCAGTGTCTGGACAATACTTACCTGTGTCTCATAGGCTTCCTGTGTTCTGGTGACATCCTCACCGTAGAGGATTGCTTCCAGATGGTTGTTGGAAGGATTGAGCAGCAGTCTTGCCACATATTTGGAAATCCTGATTATATTGTCATCGTAGAGACAGCGGGAAACCCTGGTGACTTCCACCTGACCGTCCTCGTAGCTTTTCATCAGGGAACTGCGGCAAAATGCGTGGATAAAATCGTTTCTGTCCTTTAATACCGGTATAAAAACAGAAGTCTCTGCAATAAAATGGTCAATGGAAGCGTCAGTATCCATCTTATAGGCCAGGGCAGAGGTGCCTCCGATCTTCAGAATTTTATCCTCTGTAAGATCGAAATGAAAGTAGCCGGCAGCATGGGTAATGGATGCCAGAAGAGAGTGTAGCTGGTTTTCATAAATCTTGCGTGCTGTCACATCATTGTCTTCACAGGCCACTGCGATCACGAAATCCCGATAATCATCGGCGTTTCCGTTTCTGGCAATGAGCAGATAATAGTAATGGACAGTATCTGTGACAAACCTGAAATGGAATTTGAAAGAAGCTTCCTGAGAAAGTCTTTCCAGCAGGGTTTCATAATTCAGGTGTCTGGACACATAGGAACGGTCATCTGGATGAACATATTTCTGAATGAGAAAATTAAATGACAGTTTATAGTCTGAATTATCTTTAATATCGAGATCCGCAAAAGCAGCAGTAAATCTGGAACGATATACGGAGATTTTCCCGGTTTCCCGGTTTACGCCATAAACAGACATGTAGTCAGAAGCAAGCAGGTTGATGGCACCCAGCAGACGGAGAGAGTTCTCGCCTGTGGGAATGGACTTTGACAGGCTTTCTCCTTCGGCTACTGTGCTGAATACAAGGGCATGTCCTCTGCTGCCATCGGAATGTACAGTCTCTACCGCATCAACTGTCTCATAAATATGACGGATCGGATCCAGGTAAGTCTTTGGCCCCTGTATCCCCAGTGCTACAGGGCAGGGCGGGCATGGAGAATCAAGCCCCATAAGTGCTTTATAGCATTTCACTCCCGGCTGGAGATTGGGGTACAGCTGTTTGGCAGTGTCGTTATAGCTTAGGATATTATAGTCTTTGTCTATGCTATAATATCCGGATGAGTGTGTGTTCATAATTTTGTACTCCTGATGTTTAGTATTTCAAAGTATACTCTTTTTACCAAAAAATAGCAATGATAATGGGGGAATTTGTAAAAGTTGTACAATGTTTCGTTACTGTTCACACGCCTCTATCCCGCGAGGTGTTTTGGCATGAGAATGCCAAAATCCCGAGACATACCGCGCGAATTTATGCGAATAGCATAAATTCTGTGCATCGCGAAGCGTGTTACTGGGCACGGAGTGAACAGTAACGATTTTTTTGTACAAAGAAACCTCTAAGCAATTGACAACTGGCAGTAATTTTGTTTATTATTATTTTGGATACATCTGTTTAAAAATAAGACAGCTTTTCAGTCAATTTTTAAAAGAGAAAGGAGAATATTATGACTCTTATTGAATTTGTTACAATTACAGAAGAAAAAGTTAAGAAGGAGCTCAAAAACAAACAGGGACTGGAAGACACTAGCATTATTACTCTTAAACTGCAGGATCCGGATGCGATTAATACAAAAGTCAGATATTTACTGGAGGCCAGCAATAAAGAAGGAAAAAAGAAATGTGTCAGTCTGAACACATATTACAGAACTTATGAAGAGGATCTGGAAAAAACCGATATAGATAGTCTATCAGATGGATCTATTCCGACTTTTTTTGACGTCATTATCACTGATATCATTAGTCAGATTAAAAAAGCATTCGCCGCGTAGAAAGAGATTACAAATATATAAGCAAAGAATTTAAGCAGATTGCTTTTTGTGACTTAGGCCATCAGTTCTATGGATAGTGGCCTAAGTCATTTCTATTTTAAAATTCAAGTTTTTTGACAATTCGAAAAACTGTTATCCGCGGAGGCCGTTTCCTTTGTACTGTTGCTATTAGGCAGCGGGTGGTATAGGGGAAGGGTTTTTCCGCGGAAAATACAACTACTTTCGGATATATGTATCAGCTTTATTGTTTGGTATGGTGCAGGTTTTTCCATCGGATGTATAGGCTGTGCCGTCAGATGCATACCATATTCCGGATGGGAGTCTGTAATCCGAGCCGATAAAGGCAAATCTATCTCCGATGGTTAATCTGGTGAGCTCATAGCATCTGTAGAACGTAGAACTCATGTCGGTAACATTGCTAGAGTCGATTAAGCTGAGATCCAAACTTACTAAACTATTGCAATTATCAAATAAACGTGAATAATTAGAAATTTTATTTGAAAATATGGGCAGCTTTAATGTTGTTAACGCGGAGCAGTTTTGAAACATTGCTCCGGAAATCCATCTGTCGTTTTTTACATCTGAAACTTGAGAAACATTTTGGAAATCTAACATAGACAAATCTAATGATGTTAAAGAACGGCAACTATAAAACATACCTGCTGCTGCTTGTAAATTACCTGTATCTATAGACGATAGGTTAAGATTGATAAGGTTGACACAACCGTAAAACATACCACTCATATTTGTAACGTTGTTAGTCTTCAGATGGGATATATCCAAAGCTGTCAACCCACTACAGTTAGCGAACATATAGCTCATATTTGTAACCTTACCTGTGTCCAGCGGAGCCAGATCCAAAACTGTCAGTCCACTGCAGTCGTAGTAACTCATATCTGTAACATTCTGAGTGTCCAGAGAACTTAAATCAAGACTTATAAGCCCCTTACATCTGCGGAACATGTCCCTCATATTCGTAACATTACTGGTATCCAGAGGAGACAGATCCAGAATTGTCAGTTTATTACAGTTGTAAAACATAGAATCCATACTTGTGACTTTTTGCGTATCCAGGGGAGACAGATCCAAAGCAGTCAGCCCACTACAATCGTCGAACATGGATTCCATATTCGTGACCTTTTGCGTATCCAGAGGAGTTAAATCTAAAGTAGTCAGGCTACTGCAACCGCGGAACATAGAACCCATATCTGTCACATTTTGCGTATCCAATAAAGTCAGATCAACATTTTTTAGATTATTTTTATTGTAAAACATTTGATTACTATTTTGATTAGACTGTATTTTTAAATCTTTGATTTGTGTTGACACTATCATAGTTGTTCCGTCCATCCAGGCTATGACTCCGTCATCTCCGTCTTCATCCACATCAATCAGAGTTGCCGAGACAGGCATGGTTTCATCTGTAAATACAATAGAAGTTGCCGTAGATGGAATCATAGAATTAAACTCGGAGCCTCTTTTTAATACAAATGTTTTTTCCTTTGCATACAAATCAATAGATGTATGATCAATAGAATTTAAAAAACTTGAAGTAAGCGTTCCGTTATCATTAAAAATAGCCTTATATTTAAAAGCAGTATCAAAACACCATTCAACGAAAGCTCCAACGGGAACATTGTATGTACCACTAATAATTTGTCCAGAACCATTATATACGACTGTATTTTCTTCGCTTCCATCTGCAAACTTCATTCCATTTCCATGAAATGTAATCGTATAAGTTCGGTTGAGTTTTGAAGGTTCAACGGTACTGATCGAGACATCCGGGATTGGCCGTTCGTCATTAGACATACTATCATCCCATGATTTGGTGACAGTTACTACTCCGGATGTCCTAGAATCTTTGAAATCATATACTTTCCCGGAATCATCGCTGTTTTTGGAATCCGTAGTCACATTATTTGTACTACTCACTTGCAAAAAACTATCGGGGGGGGGGACTACCAGAATTAGTAATATCCGCAGAGACTGGCACTTCTGCCAGAAGAGAGAGTCCCAGGATCATGCCCGGGAGCCATGTTTTTAGGTTGCTCAATTTCATAATACAGTCCTCCTTGAGATTTATTTGACCGTAATATGCCAAAAAACTTATTTTCATATACAAAACATATTGTTCATATTATGGCTGTCAAAAAAACGAAAGGAGATATTTCTTATGAAAGAAAAAATGAGAATTCTGGTCGTAGAACCAGTAAAGAGACCTTATGTAAAGGAGATTGATCATACTCTGGAGGAGATGCAGAAAGTAGTCGGAGGCTCAATTCAGGCCCTTTATCCGTTTGAGGATTGGGTAGGTTTGATTTGCAATGATGAGGCTAAAATAGCAGGTGGTTTCACACCAAACAGAGCACTTAGAGATGAGAATGGGAATGTTTATGATATAATTTTTGGAACATTTTTCATCGCAGGACTTGGAGAAGAGGACTTTTGTAGTCTGGATGATGATCTTATTGAAAAATTCCATAAATATTACGAACACCCGCAACTTTTTGGCTTTCGTGGAAGTGAGGAAGAGCATAAGTGGATTAATGAAACACACCCGCCTATTTATACCTTCCATTTGTGGATGTTGAAAGACACTGAGGAAAACGAGGACTACCTCTTCATGTCACGTCGATACTTAAAAAAATCAGGAAGAAAAATCAAAAAATCAGACTATGAAGAGGTTTACGATGGTATAAGTGTTGGTGGTAAAAATGACCATGAAACAGCAGAAAGTATCTATGCTTGTCTTAATACTGAGACGCCGGCAGATTATCATGCGAGAACGTTTTCCATGGGCGATATTCTCGTGCTATCAGATGAGGATAGAAATGAGAAAGCTTATTTTTGTGATACTTTCGGTTTCGTTGAGGTGCCAGAATTTCTTTCATAATCAAAAAGCACTTCTGGAGAGGACATCTTTCTCTCTGGAAGTGCTTTTTTGATATGAAATATCGGACATACACTATGATTCTATTTTTTTTACATTGGGCAGGATCATCATTAGTATCTGAATGCTACAGGTCGGGATATTCTCCTTGTCAAAAAAAGTGAATTCGAATTCACTTTTTTGAGTTACATACGGATACCATCTTTTTGCAAATTTTCCATATTTGGCAAGGATTTAATATGATGAGTTACCCCGCCTTTGCATCATCTTCTCTCAACCATTCCGGATGCTCCTCCCAAGTATTGTGTTCTATGTCGATCAGGAAGTTCTTTGTCAGCGTGTTGTATATCCGCGGAAGCCCCATCCCGTTCATACTAATAGATTCGGAAGTCATATAGGTGATGCAGTGCTTCTGCCAGTAATCCATCCAGATATCAAGAACT
>NZ_JBWJVP010000007.1:0-15274 GCF_056339915.1 Blautia sp. ZXY-1-B12
AACTGTAGTCATCTCACAGTTTCCAGTCAGTACATGGTTTGATATGTTTGCTGATAATACCTACGCTGATGCGTGCCTTACACGAATCACAGATAAACATCATACATATCGTCTGGAGATGAACGGTATAAATATGCGTGAAACAGAATGATATCATCTAGCGGTACTTCGTACCGTTAAAAATGGAATAGCAGTTCCGCAGTAGCGGAACTGGCATTCCGTTTAAGCATAATTTGCAGACATAGGAGTGCGATTATATGAAAAAGAAAATTATTCTATCAATAGCATTTATTATCAGTTTATTACCAATGTTCCTTAATCAATATGGTGGGCTAAAAGGCGTACAGGAAATCACAGGTTTAATAAATTTGCTCAATCCCATTGGAATGGTGTCTGTTATTTTGTTTGCTGTGGGTGTATGGTTTCCCTTCAAGGAACAGGTTGTTGGCAAAAGTTTAGGTGCATTAGGCACAATTGGTATTGTTGTTTCTGAGATATATAAGTTCTTCACATGGCACGTAATGAATATAACGGGCGAAGTAAGTATCCATAAAAGCATTAGATTTGCATTCCCAGAGTTTTATATTGGTTTGATAATTTCTATTTTAATGGTGGTTACATATTTTGTTATCGACAAGAAAGTAAGTGCTACATCTGTTTCAAATTAACAGACAGATTCCAGTTTGTAGAATTCAAAAATTTAATATGAAATGTGAGATAGAGCGTATGGAAATTAACTATACGTTCTATTCTTTTTGCCTTTTTTGAAAAAAGTGATTAAAAAACTATTGACATTTTGTTACTGGAGGAGCGCAAAGATTCCTTCTGATACAAGCAAGTTCCCACCCCCTGCTTATTGCTTTTCGCAATTAAAGCAGGGGACTTACTTGACTTCGGCTAAAAAGATGGAATATAGTATATTGTCGCACATTGACACTTTACCATGATAAGGTTAAAATAAAGATAAATTATGCACTGCAAGAGAAATTGGACAGTTGCAATATTATTCTGAATTTCGGTGGTTTGCCGGGATTATTTGAACAGGAGCGAATGTGTTATGATAGCAGAAAAAATGAAACCTTATGTAAAAAATAATTCAGCCATCCGTATGATGTTTGAGGAGGGAAATCGTCTCAGAGCCATTTACGGTGCGGACAAAGTTTATGATTTCAGTCTTGGGAATCCCAGTGTTCCGGCACCGGAGTGTGTGAAGGAGGCTATTATTGATCTGGTGAACGAAGTGGAGCCGACAGTGCTTCATGGTTATATGAGTAATGCGGGATTTGAGGATGTGCGCCAGACGATCGCAGAATCTTTGAACCGCCGCTTTGGAACTAAATTTGCGGCAAAGAATCTGATTATGACAGTTGGAGCAGCCAGCGGTCTGAATGTGATTTTCAAGACAATCCTGAATCCTGAGGAAGAAGTGATTGTTTTTGCACCATACTTTCTGGAATATGGTGCATATGTGCGTAATTTTGATGGCAAGCTTGTGGAAATCTCTCCGGATACTACCACATTCCAGCCGAATCTTGAGGAGTTTGAGCAGAAGATTACGGCAAAGACAAGGGCAGTGATTGTAAATACACCTCACAACCCCACTGGTGTTGTATATTCCGAAGAAACCATTAAGAAGCTGGCAGCAATTCTTGAGAAAAAACAGCAGGAATTCGGCAGTGTGATTTATCTGATCTCTGACGAGCCATACAGAGAGCTGGCTTATGACGGTGTAGAGGTTCCGTATTTGACAAAATATTATGACAACACCATTGTTGGCTATTCTTACAGCAAATCTCTGTCCCTTCCGGGAGAGCGTATCGGTTATCTGGTAATTCCGGATGAAGCAGATGGCAGTGAAGAACTTATCACTGCTGCGGCTATTGCCAACCGTACCATCGGATGTGTCAACGCCCCATCCCTGATGCAGAAGGTGATTGCCAAATGTGTAGATGCAGAAGTGGATGTAGCTGCATATGACAAGAACCGTCTGGCATTGTATAACGGATTGAAAGAATGCGGATTCGAGTGCATTAAACCGCAAGGCGCATTCTACCTTTTTGTGAAATCTCCGGTAGCAGATGAAAAAGAAATCTGCGAAGCTGGAAAGAAATATAATATTCTCATGGTTCCGGGAAGTTCTTTTGCCTGCCCGGGTTATGTGAGACTGGCTTATTGTGTATCTTATGATACTATTATTAATTCCCTGCCGGAGTTTAAGAAACTGGCAGAAGAGTTTGGACTGTGAAAACGGCGGGGATTGACATTGGGACAACAACGATAAGCGGTGTTGTTCTGGAAAAAGAGGAAAACGGACAGGCAAAAATTCTGGAGGCAAAAACTGTAGAGAACGGTTGCTTTATCGAAACCGGAAATGAATGGGAAAGAATACAGTATGCAAAAGAAATTGTAGAAAGAGCAGTGAATCTGCTGGATTATTTCCTGGAGAAGTATCCGCATGTTGAGCGGATTGGGCTCACAGGGCAGATGCATGGAATTGTCTATGTTGACAAAGAAGGAAATTGTGTCAGTCCGTTATATACATGGCAGGATGCCAGAGGAAGTATCTGCGATGGGGATCAGATTCCTTTAACAGAAGAAATCTGGGAAAGATGCAAAATCCATGCTGCTTCAGGGTATGGGCTTGTCACACATATTTATAATATCAGACATAATCTGGTTCCGGATTCGGCTTTGAGTTTCTGTACGATCATGGATTATTTTGGAATGCATTTGACAGAGCGTAAAAAACCATTGGTACATGTGAGCAATGCGGCAGGTTTGGGATTCTTTGACAGCCGTAAGATGTGCTTTGAAAAAGAAAAACTGGCTGAAATGGGAGTGGACGTAAACTGGCTGCCGGATGTCTGTACTGAAATAGAAAAATTGGGTACATACAGAGGACGGACAGTTACAACTGCAATCGGAGACAACCAGGCAAGCTTCCTTGGCGCAGCAGGTGATGAGGAGAATACATTACTGGTCAATATGGGAACCGGCGGACAGATTTCTGTTCTTTCCAGTCAGTATTTTGCAGGAGATGGAATTGAGGCAAGACCTTTCCTGAATGGGAAGTATCTGCTTGCAGGAGCATCTCTGTGTGGCGGCAAGGCATATGCGCTTCTGGAACAGTTTTTCCGAAAAATTGTAAAAGAAGCGACAGGGCAGGATCAGCCATTATACAAAGTAATGGAAAAGATGGCAAGAACAGGGAGAGACCTGAATAGTGAAAGAACTGAAAGTCGAAAGATTAAAGTTGAAACAACATTTGACGGTACGCGGGTGAATCCGGAAAAAAGCGGCAGTATTACTCAGGTAAGTTCTGAAAACTTTACACCTGAAGATTTCTGCTATGGTGTTCTGAAGGGAATGAGTACAGAATTGTATCAGATGTATATGACTATTCAGAATGGAATCGGTATAAAGATCAGGCGCATGATTGGTTCAGGGAATGGACTGAGAAAAAATCCGGTACTGTGTGAAATTATTGAGGATATGTTCAAGGCAGAACTTGTTCTGGCAGAATGTGAAGAGGAAGCTGCGACAGGAGCGGCAATGAGCAGTAGTATGTAGAACTATAGCAACTCCCCCAGATAATAAAATGAAGCAGTGAAGTGGATTGTGAATAACCAATTGATTTTAATACTGGAATTTGAGGAAAGGGGCTGTCCTGAAAATAGACAGCTCCTTCTTTACTGTCCGATTTATTGTATGTTATTTTTCGACATGTTCTGATATATTTTGGAGCATGCCGGAAAATTTTATGAAAACTGCAAAAAAATTCAGGAAAAAAAAGACAGCATTTTAAACGCTATAGAAAAAATGTAATTTTTGAAAAAACAATTATTGTAATAATCTCCCGAACGTGACATAATAAGAATGGAAAAGTAAAGGGCAGGTTAAATTCTGATTAGAGACAGGTAAAATAACCTGCTTACATTATGCGCCGATTTTCTGAGATGAGGTGGGAAATCAGGCAGACGACAAAGGAGAAAATAATGGGAATTTTTTCAATGATATTGTCATTACTGAGCGGAGTAGCGTTATTCCTGTTCGGTATGTCATTGATGGGCGACGGCCTGAAAATGGTTGCCGGAAATAAGCTGGAAGCTTTCCTGTATCGAATGACAAACACACCGCTGAAGGGAGTTGCTCTGGGTACTGGTGTTACCAGCGTGATTCAGTCTTCTTCTGCCACAACCGTTATGGTCATTGGTTTTGTTAACTCAGGTATGATGAAACTGAAACAGGCCATCGGTATTATCATGGGAGCCAACATCGGAACCAGTATTACCGGATGGATCCTCTGTCTTTCTTATATTGACGGAAAGAACGGAATTGCGAAGATTTTATCTACAGCAACAATTTCAGCAGTAGTAGCGATTATTGGTATTATCCTTCGCATGGCATGTAAGCGTTCCGTGCATAAAAATATCGGTAATATCATGCTTGGTTTTGCAATCCTGATGACAGGTATGCAGACAATGAGCGGTGCTGTTTCACCACTAAAGGACAGCCCCACATTTACAAACATGCTGACAATGTTTTCCAACCCGCTGATAGGTATTCTGGTAGGTATTGCATTTACCGCAGTGCTGCAGAGTGCATCTGCCACAGTCGGTGTATTGCAGGCGTTATCTGTAACAGGTATCCTGACATTCTCCAGTGCATTCCCGATTGTTCTTGGTATCGGTGTAGGTGCTGCCTGTCCGGTTCTGATTTCAGCAATCGGTGCGAATAAGAATGGTAAACGTACAGCACTTGTTTATCTGATCAATGACCTGTTTGGTCTTATCCTCTGGTCAGTGATCTTCTACACTGTAAATGCTGTTGTGCATTTCGGATTTATGGATATGATTATGTCACCGGTTGCAATTGCTTTACTGAATACTGTATTCCGTGTAGCAACAGTATGTGTTCTTTTCCCGTTCATACCGAAGATTGAGCAGCTGGTGTGCTGGCTTGTAAAAGACAGTGCAGAGGAACTGGAAGATGAAGCAGACTTTGATCTTCTGGAAGAACGTCTTCTGAATTATCCGGCACTTGCTATTGGACAGTGTCATCGTGCCATGAGCGGTATGGCAAGGAAGCTTCGCAAGAATGTCAACCGTGCCATGAATCTTCTGAATGAATATCAGCAGGATAAATTTGATAAGGTACAGAGAAAAGAGAACCTGATCGATAAATACGAAAGCCGTCTTGGGGAATATCTGATGAAGCTCACAAAGCATGAGATGAACAGTGCCCAGACAAGGCAGGCATCCCTTTATCTTCATACCATCAATGACTTTGAGAGAATCGGTGACCATGCATCCTACATTGCCTATATGTCCAGTGAAATGCATGATAATCACACTAATTTCTCACAGGAAGCCTGGGATGAGCTGAATGTAGTAATGGAAGCAGTTCGTGAGGAGATCAATCTTACCTGTCGTGCATTCCTCAATGATGACAAAGAGATGGCACAGAGAGTTGCACCTCTTGGAATGATTATCACATCCTTATGCAATGAGCTGAAGATGCATCATGTAGAGCGTCTGAGTAACGGCAATTGCGGACTGGAAGAGGGAACTGTATATACAGACATTCTCAACAGCTTCAACCGTATTGCAGCACATTGTGCAAGTGCAATGGTAGCTCTCCTTAAGAGTGGGGACGAGAATCCGGATATGCATATCCATGATTCCAAGATTTACCCATCTGACAGCGTGGAATATTATACATACTTCAAGGAATATCGCCAGAAGTATGAAATCGTAAAGAACGAGGAACACATGCGAAGCATGGAACCGGAAGAAGTAGAATAATACTTTTATACTACAAAGCAGTAAATATATATGATATAATGACAGCAGATGATCTGGAAACGGATGTCTGCTGTTTTTTTCATTATAGTTGCCGTGCATGCAGATGGTGGGAATGATTTTTCGAATACGCTCCTGCGTGTGCAGGCTGAGAAGCCAGCAGACAGGATCATTTTTGTAAAAACAACACCCCAAAGGAGGAGAAATTAATTATGTTATTCGACAGCAGAACAGTTTATCTCGGTGCATCCAGAGACAAATATGAGCAGTATTGTAAAGCCTTAGATTCAGAGAAAATCAAATACAAAACAAAGAGAGTCAACCACGAAGAAAAAATGACAGCCCCGGGCAGGGGAACTGCCCGCAGCATGGGTGGGAACTTCGGAACAGATAAAACATTGTATGAAATCCTGGTCGGAGAGAAAGATTACGACAATGCAATGGGGATTCTGACAGCACTGAAGTAGACGGAATCTATCCTGAAGAAGAAAGTACGCAAAAAAGTGTGCAAGATAGTGTGCAAGATGACGGAAATTCTGGAGGTGTTTTGTGGGAGAATATAAACCGCCATTTACAATAACAAATGAGATATTATCATATGTGTCTTCAATTTCTGAAAAAATAGGGCGAATCACGGCAATCAGCAGTCTGGAAACAAAACCGCACCTGAGAAAGAATAACCGAATTAAATCTATTCATTCATCTTTGAAAATAGAAGCGAATTCTCTTTCTCTGGGGCAGGTCAGGGATGTAATCAATGGCAGGCTTGTACTGGGGGAACAGAAAGAAATACAGGAAGTTAAAAATGCATATGTGGCGTATGAAAGCCTTTCGGAAATTAATCCCTATAGTATAAAAGATTTAAAGAAATTTCATGGGATTATGACAAAATATCTTGTGGAAGAATGTGGGGAGTTTCGCCATGGAGAAGAGGGAGTTTTTAATGGAGATGAATGCATTTTTATGGCACCTCCGGCGCAATTTGTACCGCAGCTTATGGATGAACTGTTTGAATGGATGAAGAAATCAAGGAATAGTGTTCATCCATTGATTATGAGCAGTGTATTTCATTATGAGTTTGTCTTTATTCATCCATTTGCTGATGGTAATGGAAGAATGGCAAGATTATGGCACACTGCGATTTTAGCTAAATGGAAACCTGTATTTGAGTTTATTCCAATCGAAAGTCGGATTGAAAAATTTCAGGATGAATATTATGATGCGATTGCCAGATGTCATGTTTCAGGAGAATCTACCATTTTTATAGAGTTTATGTTGTCACAGATAGACAGGATTCTGGAAGATATTTCGCTTCAGATGAATGAAGAAAATGAACAGTTTTCAGAAACTGTCAGGAAAATGCTTGAAATCATGGAGTATGATACGCCTTATACAAGAAAAACACTTATGGAAAAACTGGGGTTAAAGTCCAGAGATGGATTCCGCAGAAATTATTTGCAACCCGCACTTGAGATGAATTTGATCCAAATGACATTACCAGATAAACCGAATAGCAGAAATCAGAGATATATAAAAATATAAAGAGTAGGAAGCTTATCTGATTTATAGCAATCTATAGCAATTCCATAAAATAATGCAAGCAATCCAGCCCATCATAGTGTGAAGTCCTGCATCAGATATCTTTCTTGTCTTTCGCACTCTGCTGAACTGTCTTGATTGCATTATTTATAAGGATTGCTATAGTTAAATGGATTGAATAAATTTCTCTACATAATGCAGAGCCGCTCCGATTGCCGGTGTATATTGTCCGTTGGTACCGACCAGAATCCGTGTTTTATCCAGTATGAATGGTGCGGCTGTATGGAGATGCTCTGCCAGATATTCAATATCTTCTTCTGTAAAATAAGGTGCCAGATATCCGCTGAGGATGATCGGTGCATCAATAACAAGGTTAAGATTTTTCATGGCAAATGCCAGATGGTTTAAATAATCTTTCCAGATCTGTATGATCTGGGGAGATTTTTTTTCGCGCAGAAGAGGGAAAAATTCTTTGGCAGGCATACCAGCAGCCTGTTCCAGTGCATTAGCAGAGCAGTAGGTTTCCAGGCAGCCGCGGCTGCCACAGTAGCAAAGTGGGCCGTCGGGATTAATACACATATGTTCAAGAGTTCCGCTGTGCATGGAGATCCCCTGATGAATCTGATGATTGGTAATGATGCCGCCACCCAGATTTCGGTTCAGCAGGATGATAACAGCACTGTCAAGCTCAGGATGATTCCATAATTCAAGGAACGCAGCTGATTTCGAATCATGTTCCAGATAACAGGGACATGGAAGATATCTGGAAAAATCATCCAGTTTCATGCCTGCGTTATTCATGATATCTCCATACAGTACAGTGGTATGATCCGGGGATGTGATACCCTGTGTGGCAATGGAGATACCAAGAACTTTGTCATTGTCATACTGGCGCGATGAGATGAATTCCTTTACTGCGTCAGTAACCTGTTTATAGTAATCCGGTGTGTTGGAATATGGAAGCGGAATGGTGTCTGTATAGAAAGCATTTCCATACAAATCTACAGCGGTAATATGAAACATTCCTTTTAAAATACCGATACCAATGGAAATTTTAAAATCTGATACAATCTGAAGGGCGTTTGCCTTTCTTCCACCGGTGGATTCAAAGAAACCATTTTTTTCAATAAGACCTTCCTGCTCCAGAAGATTCAGGTTCTGGCTGACAGTGGATAAACCCATCTGCAGTTCCTGAACGATCTGTAGCTTGGAGGTCGTTTTTTTTCTGTAAATGTACTGGTAGACCTTTGATTTATTTATTTTTTTGAGACTAATGTTGGTCAATCCCTTTTCACTCATAATATTCTCCTGATTATGTTACAAGATAATGTTAAGTTTCAGTTTTATTGTAGCATAGAACGAAAAAAAAACAATAAAAATATCCGGCACGATCAGCAACATCAATTTGTCAGCACACTATAGTAAAATAGACAAAAAAGTTGTTTGAAAATTAGAATTTCTGTCAATGGATTTTTTAAAATAAAAGATATATACTCAACTTACAGTTAAGATATAAACGTAAGTAAAAAACATAATAACAAACAATAAGTATCGAATAAGACAAATAAGGAGGATATAACATGAAATTATCAATCAATGGAATCAAGGAACAGGAAGCATGGAAAAAGGCGGGAATCGCTCTTCCGGGTTATGATGTAGAGACTGCCTCTGAGAAAGCAAAGGAGAATCCGGTATGGGTTCACTTTGGTATCGGAAATATTTTCCGCGTATTCATCGGTGGAATTGCAGATGGTCTTCTGGAAGAGGGAGTGCTGGACCGTGGGATTACCTGTGTGGAAACTTTTGATTATGATGTAGTAGATAAGATTTATGATCCATATGACAATCTGGGATTAAGTGTAATCCTGCATGGGGATGGTACACGTGAATATAAAGTGATTGGAGCTCTTGCGGAAGCAGTGAAGGCACAGTCTTCTGATACAGCACAGTGGAAACGTCTGAAAGAAATCTTCACAAACAAATCCCTGCAGATGGTTTCCTTTACGATTACAGAGAAAGGCTATGCATTACAGAAAGCTGACGGAACATGGTTCCCGTTTGTAGAGGCAGATATTAAGAATGGTCCGGACAAAGCGGCTGGTGCCATGGCAGTTCTGGTTGCAATGCTTTATGAAAGATATAAAGCAGGCAAATATCCGATCGCACTGGTTTCCATGGATAACTGCTCACAGAACGGTGCAAAGCTTCGCGAGTCAGTACTGACAATGACAGAAGAGTGGAAGAAAGCAGGATTTGTTGATGAGGGATTTGTGAACTATGTAAGCGATGAGAAAGTAGTTGCTTTTCCATGGACAATGATCGATAAGATCACACCTCGTCCAAGCGAGCAGATTGCAGCAGACCTTGAGAAGCTGGGGGTTGAGAACATGCAGCCGGTGATTACAGGTAAGAAGACATACATTGCACCATTTGTCAATGCTGAGAAACCACAGTATCTGGTAATAGAGGACAGCTTCCCTAACGGACGTCCGGCTCTGGAAAAAGGTTTCGGTGTATATATGGCAGACAGAAATACAGTTAACCTTTCTGAACGTATGAAAGTAACAGTATGTCTGAATCCGGTTCATTCTGCTACAGGTCCGCTGGGAGTAGTTCTTGGATATGATCTGTTTGCGCATATGCTTAATACAAATGAAGATATGATGAAAATGGCACGTATGATTGCTTATGATGAAGGTCTTCCAGTAGTTGCTGACCCTGGAATCCTTTCTCCCCAGGCATTTGTTGATGAGCTTTTTAACGATCGTTTTCCAAATGAATATCTGGGAGACACCAACCTTCGTCTGGCAGTAGATGTATCTCAGATGGTTGGCATCCGTTTCGGCGAAACAATCAAAGCATATGTACAGAAATTCGGAGATGCTTCCAGACTGACAGCTATTCCTCTGGGAATTGCAGGATGGCTCAGATATATGCTTGGTGTAGATGATGAAGGAAATAAATTTGAACTTGCACCGGATCCAATGAATGAGGAACTGCAGGAACAGTTTAAAGATATTGTTGTAGGTAAACCTGAAACATTTAAAGATCAGTTAAAACCAATTCTTTCCAATGAGCGTCTGTTCTTCACTGACCTTTACAAAGACGGTGTGGGAGAGAAGGTTGAGGATATGTTCCGTGAGATGATTGCAGGACCTGGAGCTGTAAGAGCAACAATACATAAATATGTTGGATGATTTTCATCAGATGGATATTATAACTGACTTTCAGGAGGAAAATGAAAATGAATTTAAAAGAACAGTTTAATGGAATTCAGCATATTGGAATTCCGACCAATGATATTGAAGCAACCATTGATTTTTATAAGGCTCTGGGATTTGAAATTGCTTTTCGTACAGTAAATGAGGAAGCAGATGAAGAGGTTGCTTTTCTGAAATTAAATACACTTGTTGTTGAGACATATGAGAATAAAGCAGCTAAGATGGAAGCCGGTGCCATCGATCATATGGCGATTGATGTAAAAGATATTGAAAAAGTATATGAAATGATTAATCAGGCAGGATTAAATACAACCAACGATACCGTTCATTTTCTTCCCTTCTGGGAAAACGGAGTAAAGTTCTTTACAATTGAGGGACCGAATAAAGAGAAGGTTGAGTTTAGCCAGTATTTATAAAAGGGACAACTGTCCACAAACTGACATAATTCTGAAGATCGTATTCATACCAAAACAATTTATGGAATAATAACATTTGTATAGAACATTCATGGATTGAAAAAAATGGTGAAAAAACATATAATAATAAAAAAGTAAACGAGGAAGATATGGTTACGATTAAGGATATAGCAAATATTACAGGGGTTAGTCCGACTACAGTTGCAAATGTCATTCACGGAAGGACTAATAAAGTTTCCAAGGAAAATGTGGAACGTATTCAGAAAGCGTTAAAAGAAAACCACTATGTCCCGAAGCTGGCCCAGGAGACAATGACCAGGGGAAAGACCAGGCTGATCGGTGTGGTGATTCATACAACAAAAGTTTATGAAGATACAACCATTGCAGACCCATTCTATGGAACAATCGTGGGAATTATAGAAAGAGAACTGCGTAAAGCGGGATATTATATGCTTTTGTATGCAGAAATGGATCTGGATAAAATTTTCCAGATGTCTGCATCGTGGAGTGTGGCAGGGATCATTACAGTTACATTTGCGCAGAAAGATTATGAGAAACTAAGAAATCTTGTAGACGGTTGTCCGGTGGTTGGAATTGATACATATGGAAAACAGGATGCGGATATTTATAATATTGGACTGGATGATTTAAATGGAAGTTATAATCTTGTAAATTATTTATTTCAATGCGGTTATGAGGAAATCCTGGTTTTGATGGAAGAAACCGCCAAAGGTGCAGAGCTTGTGCGTGTAGAAGGGTACAAAATGGCACTTAGGAAAAATGGACGGGAATATCAGGCGAAATATCATATTTATGTAGATCCTGCAGATTCAGAAAAACGGAGAAAACGTTTAAAAGAGTTAGAACGCTTTTGTGGCAAAAATTATGCTATTTTTTGTGTAAGTGATCAGTTGGCAGCAAGAGTCATGAGAAGCTTTCAGGAGGATGGGTATAAAATTCCGGATGATATAGGAATTGCAGGCTTCGATAATAATATTTACGGGACAATGCTATATCCGCGCCTGACAACAGTTAATCAGGATATTCCGAGAAAATCGGAAGAGGCAGTGAAGATGCTTATTGATCTTATTGAGGGAAAAGAGGTAAGAAAAAAGGAAGTGATTCTTCCCACACAGTTAGTGATTCGTGACAGTACCAGAAAACAGAATTAAAATAAAAGGCTTGATAATGCGGGAAATGAAATATATTTTTCGTGTTTTCAGGCTTTTTTACTGTTTGACATAAGCGGACTGTTGTTGGGCCAATAATTATGCGATTGTGCAAAATGTATAAAAACAATAGAATAACAATATGTAAATATACGGTGTTACACAACACCTATTGCGCGTTTTAGGAATAGATGCTATTATAAATACAAGCTAAGTGTTGCGCAACACCTATAGAGAATACAATGATTTTAAGGGAAGATAGCAGGAGGTAATCAAAATGAAAGGAAAGAAAGTATTAGCATTAGTTATGTGTGCAGTTATGGCAGCAGGAATAACAGTTCCGGTAATGGCAGAGGAGAAAGATGACAGCGGACGTGAAGTCATTAATTTTTTCAGAGCAGATGATGGACATATGGATGTTATGCAGAATGTAATTGATGCATTTGAGGCAAGTCAGGACAAATACGCAGTAAACATTGTGGTTGCTCCTAATGATTCAAATCAGGAAAAGAGTCAGCTGACTACTTCTTTTTCTGCCGGAAGTTCTGAATATGATGTAGTTTCTATTGATACTGCCTGGGCTGGCGATCTGGCAGGTGCCGGATATCTGGAAGCACTGGATGGATATATGAAAGAATCCGGAAGAAAGGCATCTGAATATAATAAAGGCTCTCTTGATTCAGGAACTTATCGTGCGAAAACATATGCACTGCCTATTAATCCGGATTATGGTGTATTATTTTTCCGCAAAGATATTGTTTCACAGGAAGATGCGGACAAACTGGTAAGTGGAGATTATACATATGATGATCTGATCACTATGGCAGAGAACTACAAAGGTCAGGAAGGAACAAAGACCGGACTTGTATTCCAGGCTAATCAGTATGAAGGACTTGTATGTAATGCAAATGAATGGACAAATAATTTCAATGATGTCAAGGGTGGCCTGGAATTAATGAAGAAAGCAGTTGATTCTGACGCGACTCCGGAAGATATTCTAGTATATCAGGAAGATCAGACCGCAAACAGCATGGTCAATGGAGACTGTGTTTTTGCAAGAAACTGGCCATATGCATGGGCACTCCTTACAGATGAGACTGCTGTTCATCAGGATCAGATAGATATTGCACCTCTTCCAAATGGATCCTGTATCGGTGGATGGCTTGCAGCAATTAATGCAAACAGTGAACATAAAGATGGCGCATGGGCATTCCTTGATTTCCTTACTTCCATGGATGGACAGGTGATCTATGCAGCTGGAAGCGGAAGTGCTCCCGGATGGACTGCAGCAGCTGATGATGAAAAAGTAAAAGAAGGAAACAAGCTTCTGGAAAATCCTGGATTTATTGCAGCATTAAATAATACGATTGCCCGTCCAAGCTCTGACAATTATCAGGAATTATCTGATAATCTGCAGATTGCTATGCACAAATATTTATCTGGTGAGGCTGAACTGGATGATACAGTAAATCAGATAGAGACTTTACTGGACACAGAGGGAAAATAAAAACTTCAGTGAATAAAAGGGCTGTCCGGTTTGTCAGACAGTCCTTTTGAACTTTCAGATATCAATTTTGCAGAGAAAAGGAGAAAAACATGGTTAAGAAAATGACCTTTAAGCAGTTTCTGTTTATTCTGCCGCTTTTGATTTTTATTGGTGTTTTTTCTATCTATCCAATTGTAACATCCTTTATGTATACATTTTTTGATTATCGCATTAATGATCAGACCGCAAACAGCTTCTATTTGTCAGAACGTTTTAATGGAGAGCTGTTCTATGAGGATTGTAATTATATCAATTATTTTCTGGATGATGATAAGACTTTAATGTCAGAAGAGGATCAGAAAGCAGTAGAGGAAATCCAGGCAACAGTCAGCAGCGTAATGAGTGAATATGAAAATGCAAAGGGAACAGAGAAGATTTCTTCTGATAAAAAGGATGAACTGGTTGCTTTTAAAGAAAAGCTCAGAACAGATATTACTGCACTTTATGATAAATATCCGGATGTAGAGTTCTATAATAAAGACAAAATACCGGAGATTTTAGATGAAATGGACACATGTATTGTAAAGTCTAATTTTATTGGCCTGAAGGCTTATGGGAATCTGATCAAAGATACCCGTTTCTGGAAAGCTCTGGGACATACACTGATTTTTACAGTGATCTCAGTAGGAATTGAGCTGGTATTGGGAATGCTTCTGGCATTGATTATGAATAAAGCAATGAAAGGAATCGGTCTTGTCCGTACGGTTGCGCTGATTCCGTGGGCAATCCCCACAGCAGTATCAGCTATGATCTGGAGTTATCTGTATGATGGAAGTTATGGAATTGTTTCTTTTCTGTTTAATAAACTGGGAATTATAAACAGTCAGTCTGCAATGCTTCTGACCTCTCATGGGGCGATGAGTGCTGCAATTATTGCAGATGTATGGAAAACAACTCCATATATGGCACTTCTTCTGCTGGCAGGCCTGCAGGTTATTGACAGAGGCCTTTATGAAAGCTCTGCGATTGATGGTGCAGGTCCGGTGGTGACATTCTTTAAGATTACATTGCCACTGGTGAAACCAAGCCTTCTGGTTGCCTTGTTATTCCGTACACTGGATGCATTCCGTGTATACGACCTGATCGCAATCCTGACAGGTGGCGGTCCTGGAAATGGAACAGAGAGTTTATCTATTTATGCTTATAAGCTGATGTTTGACCAGAGTAATTATGGATACAGTTCTGTAGTTGTTATGGGAATGTTTGTTGTAGTAGCAATTATTGCATTCCTGTATGTAAAAGTACTTGGGGCAGATGTCATGGGAAACGACTAAGGAGGGGAGAAAGGATGAAAAAGGTAAGTACGTTTAAAGTAGTAAGCTGGATTTTTATTATTGCTTTTTTGCTGATTTCAGTATTTCCATTCTTCTGGATTCTGGTCACATCATTTAAACCTGAAACAGAAATATTCGGAGATGGCGCATATCGTATTATTGCGCAGCACCCTACACTAGATGCATTTAAAACAGTTATTTTTGAAAAAAATATTCTCAGGGCAGTATGGAACAGCTTTGTTATGTCCGGATTTACTTATCTTTGTATGTAATTGTTGTTGCGTCTATGTCTGCATATATCATATCCA
>NZ_JBWJVP010000008.1:0-6946 GCF_056339915.1 Blautia sp. ZXY-1-B12
TGCAGGCATGAGTGATTATGATCTGTTGCGTTATGCAAAGCAGGGAATAATTATTCCGCTGGAAAATCTGATTGACAAATATATGCCAAACCTTCAGGCTGTGTTTGAAAAATACCCGGAATACAGAACCATGTGTACAGCACCGGATGGACATATTTACTCTTTTCCGTGGATTGAACAGCTTGGTTCCGGAAAAGAAGCAATTCAGGCCATTGGAGATATTCCTTATATTAATAAGAAATGGCTTGATTATCTTGGTCTTGAGATTCCAACCACAACAGATGAACTGGAGCAGGTACTGATTCAATTTCGAGATCATGCAGATGATCTGAAACAAGAGTTTTCCATTGAAGGTGATGTAATACCGATGTCATTTATTATCAATAACGGAGATCAGGATCCTTCAATCTTAATAAATGGATTCGGAGATGGTTATGGGGACACAGGAGATCATTTTGCTGTAACAGATGAAGGTAAGGTGATTTATACAACGGTTCAGGAAGGATACAAAGAAGGTATCAAATGGCTGCATAAACTTGTGACAGAGAATCTGATCGATCCGGAAGCATTTACACAGGAATGGTCTACTTATGTTGCAAAAGGAAAGAATCACCGTTATGGACTTTGCTTCACATGGGATATTGCTAATATAGACAACAATACGGATTATGTGATGCTTCCGGCACTGACCGGACCGGATGGAATGAGAAATATCACCAGACAGAACAACAGTGAGACCAGCGGTTTTGACAGAGGAAGATGTGTGCTTACTACCAGCTGCCGTAACACGGCACTTGCTGCCGCATGGATCGATCAGATGTATGCACCCCTTCAGTCTCCGCAAAATAACTGGGGAACCTATGGAGAGAAGGATTCCTTTAATATTTTTGAGCTGTCTGTAAACAAAGATGGCGAAAAAATGTTAAAGCATATGGACTTAGGAGATCAGTCACCGGTGGAAGTACGTGAAGCGCAATCTGTAAATGGTCCTCTCGCTATATTAAATGAATATTATGGCGTATATGTAACACAGCCGGAAGATGCGAAATGGCGTCTGGATAATATGCATGAGACATATTTACAGGATATGAACAGCAAATATGTTTATCCTAATGTATTTATGAGTATTGATGATACAAACAAAGTGTCACAGTATGATACAGATATTAAGAAATATGCAGAACAGAAGAAAGCAGATTGGATCCTGAACGGAGGAATTGATGAAGAATGGGATTCTTATCTGAAAAAAATGGAGAAGTACGGGCTTTCCGATTACCTTTCAATCAAGCAAAAATATTTTGACCAGTATCAGGATTCATTAAGCAGTGAAAAATAAGAGAAGATATCATTTTGACAGGAGAAACTATATGAGCGAAATGTTGGAAAAGGCAAGAAAATATGAATTTATACAGGGACAGCAGATCAAAGAGGAAGAAAGACCAGCCTTTCATATAACTCCTTATGTTGGCTGGATGAATGATCCAAATGGATTTTCCTGTTATAAAGGAGAGTATCATTTGTTCTACCAGTATAATCCGTATAGCACACATTGGGACAGTATGCACTGGGGACATGTAGTGAGTAAGGATTTATTGCATTGGAACTATGTTCCGACTGCATTGGCACCGGATGAAGATTATGATAAATTCGGCTGTTTTTCAGGAAGTGCCATAGAATTAGAGGATGGCAGACAGTTGCTTATGTATACTTCTGTAAATCAGGAGAAACTGGAAGACGGAACTGTAAGGGATATTCAGACACAGGCAGTGGCAGTTGGAGATGGTAAGGATTATGAAAAGTATGATAAGAATCCGGTTCTGACAGCCAAAGATCTTCCAAAGGGGGCTAGTAAAGTAGACTTTCGTGATCCCAAAATCTGGAAAGGGAACGATGGAAACTTTTATTGTGTTATAGGAAGTCGTCCGGCTGATGGAAGCGGACAGATCCTTCTTTACAGAAGTAAAAATGGCTTTGAATGGGAATTTGTAAGCATTCTGGCAAAGAATCAAAATCGTTATGGAAAAATGTGGGAATGCCCGGATTTCTTTGAATTGGACGGCAAATATGTGCTTCTGACAAGTCCACAGGATATGCTTCCGGAAGGATTAGAATTTCATAATGGAAATGGAACGTTATGTATTATTGGGGAGTTGGATCCTGAGACACATACTTTAAAGGAACAGTTTTGTCAAGGTGTTGATTACGGAATTGACTATTACGCAATGCAGACACTGCTTGCACCGGATGGACGAAGAATTATGATCGCCTGGATGCAGAACTGGGATACGCTTGCATATCGATGCAATGACTCTGGATGGTTCGCACAAATGAGTCTTCCAAGAGAACTGTCTGTTAAAAACGGAAGATTGTATCAGGTTCCGATCAGAGAACTTAATGCCATGCGTGCAAACAAAGTCGAGTATAACAATGTTGTGATAAAAGATACCAGGCTCACACTGGATCAGATTGAAGGACGAACGGTAGATCTGGAACTTGTGATACGACCGGCAGATAAAGACAATCTTTATAAAAAATTTGAACTCTGTTTTGCAGAGAATGAGAAATATCATTCTACATTATGCTTCCGTCCGGATGAATCTGTTTTAAAAATCGATAGAAAATTCTCAGGAAGCGAACGGGCGCTGGTTCATCAGAGCAGTTGTCTGGTAAACGGTGACAGCAATGAACTAAAACTGCGTGTGATTTTGGATAAGTTTAGTGTGGAAGTATTTATTAATGACGGCGAGCAGGTTATGTCTGCGGTTATTCTTACAAAGCAGGAAGCAAAGGGGATTTCTTTCCTTGCTGATGGTGCAGTTAAGCTTGATATAGTGAAATATGATTTATTATAATAAAGCGTTCTATAGCAATCTTCGTAAATAATGCATTTAAGACAGTTCAGCAGAGTGCGAAAGACAAGGAAGATATCTGCAGGCGTGCTGACGCACGGCAAAGGTATCTGACGCAGGATTTCACACTCTGATGGGCTGGATTAAGATGCATTATTTCAGAGGATTGCTATAAATTGGGACATAATACAGCATTTATTGGTAAGGTTGGTAATGATTTTTTTGGAGATCAGTTGAGAGCAGACATGATGCTGAATAAAACTGAGATTTCCGAGGATATTCTCAAGGAAACAGAAATGCTAAATTTTGCCAATGTAGCAGCTTCTATCATTACTACAAGAAAAGGTGCGCTGCGAGTAATGCCCGAACAAGAAGAAATCCAACAGTATTTAAATACTATCAGAAATGCAAATAAGTAAAAAACTTTAAATTTGTAATTCTTGCCAAAAAGCAAGGAAATCGCAAGACTTTGGTCATGTGAATTTCCTTGCTTTTTTTTCTCAAAGTGTCAGGTAAGGCTCTTGTTTATGGAAGAAATCAGCTCTGCCAGTTGTTTCCTTTTGGTGCGTGTATCACCGTTGATCATCAACTTGGAATAAATCTGGTTGACATATTGTTTCACAGTGCCTTCAGAGAGAAATAACCTCTCTGCGATTTCGCGGTTGCTCAGACGGTCGGTGATCAAAGCTGCGATTTCTGCTTCTCTGCTGTTCAGCATATTTAGGATCTCAGGCCTGTAATTACGGCTGGACAGGCGGAGGCAGTGTTGTTCATAAACAGAACCAAGGGAAAGGATCCGGTCTGTGAAAGGCTCTGGTGTTATGGAATTAATACTGCCCAGCACGTCCTTGATATAGGTATAATTTTCTACAAACGGAATCAGAAAGCCATCCGGCATGGCGTGTCCTAAGGCTTTCAGCAGAAGCTGTCGTGCATCATGATGTTTGCCCAGCATTGCGTAAGCAGAAGCAGTCTGGATCTGAACGTGGAGAGACACAAGTTCATAGTGCATTTTCTCACAGACAGGCAGAAGCGTTTCGCTTCTGCCTATAACTTTTGCGTACATTTTCTGTGAAAGAAAGACCTGGTTCTCGATCATTTCCATCATAGGTCTGCAGGGAGAGAGAAAGCTGACAGTGGATAACATATGGTCTTTAAATAATGCAGGAATCTTTTCCGGCATTCCGGTCAATGCATAGTAATAAGCATAAGTACTGTCAAAAATATTCAGCCACATCATATTGTGGAGAGACAGAAGCTCCTTACGCTTTACTTCAGGATTCTTCACAAAGGTGACACTCTCCTGAAAAAGGGAAAGCCTTGCAGCAAGGAAGTCACAGCAGAGCGAAATATTGTGCTGTCCGTTTGATGCAATGGTGGAATAAGTCTGCTCCAGCAGAATCTGTGCATCTGAAAAATTTCCCTGCATAAATGCTGCCTCTGCATTCATGAGCAATTCCGCACCCTGTCCATGTCCCTGGGTAATCCTGTAATAGTGGGGCATACATTCATTCATAGCTGTCAGTTCTGCATCCAGGGTTCCGGATCTGCGGTGAAACATCATCAGAACAGAAGGAGAACCGAAGGTCCAGCTTCCTGTTTTGCGGATACTGATGGCAGGTCTGGTCATTTTGGAACTGGCCTGACGGTGCAGAACGCTCATACCGGTGATATCGTTATACATCAGAAAACTCATAATAAGATCACATTCTCCGGAGAGGTTCTTTCTCTCATCTTCGGACAAAGTGTTATCTTCAGCTATGGTATCTGTCAGAAGCTGCTTCAGTTCCATCATTTTGGGAATCTGATGCCAGGTAAACATACGGCGCATTAATACGAGAAGGGCCAGAGGCCTGTTCTTCAGGATTTCTGTTGGACAGACATCAAGAAATGCGAGAACCTTTTCCGGCGAAAGAGAAGCCAGGAGGATTCCTGCATCCTTTTGGATAACAGCAAGTGCTGCATCATAGTTAAGAGCCTTGTTATAGGCAGCAAGTGCCTGCAGGAACTGTCCCCGGGATTCATACCATTGTCCGTAACGATTCCGGAAATCTGTCTGTTTTTCATGGGAAAGCATGGCAAAGGCACGCTGTGTACATTCCTTCATCATATGGTGAAAACGGAAGCTGACTCCATCGGGCAAAGGAGTGATAAAAGCATTCTGACTGGTCATAAGGGAAAGAATCTGTCCGGCTTTCGGATTCCCTGTAATAAAAAGTGCCATTTCAACGGTAAATTCATCTGCAAGTCCCATAACAGTGAGAAATTTCTGCTGCGCATCAGAAAGGGGTGCGATCATGGCAGAGGAAAACATATCATAGATATTAGAAGTATGGTCGGGAAAGTGTCCGTTTTCAAAAAAGGTACAGAGATTCAGATAGACTGCAGAGAACCATCCCTCACTGGAATAGAGAAGCGTGTTCAGCTGATCTTCGTTCAGGCTGGCACCGCAGCGATGGGTATAGACAGAAAGCTCCTGCCGATTCAGACACAGATCCCTGGTATGGATCTGATATAACTTTTTGCCAAGACGGAGAATCTCTTTTCCGGACAGAAAAGCATTTCTGCCGGATACGATCAGGTGGATATTTTCAGGCAGTCTGTTGGCAAGCATACAAAAAAAATCTGCAACATGAGGTTCACCCAGCAGATGAAAATCATCAATAAAAATGTAGTAAGAGGTCTGACCGCTCAGGGAATAACAAAGCTCATCAGCAAGCATCCCGGCACTGGCAGCATCTGAAGGGCAGCTATAATTATCCAGAAAATCAAGCCCTGCAAAGGCAAAGGCCTTCTGAACGCTCTGCCAGAAAACAGACAGATTATCAAAATAAATACTGATCCGGATCACACAGGAATTTCCGTTTTTGCTCTGTTTGTCCAGATACCAGTTGATAGCAGTTGTTTTTCCATATCCCATGGGAGCAGTCACAGCAGTGAATGCAGATTGTGAAATCGGTTTCAGATTCTCCTGCAGACGCTCAGAGATGTAAATTGTATTCAGACTATATTTCTTTTTAGACATCTGTAAAACCCCTCACTTGATACGATATGTTTCATTTTAACATATAAAGTATCAAAATGAAACTTTTTCCAGGTGGTTTTTCAGATAACAAAGGTTTTGGATATCAGAAAATGGAAGAAAATACGGCACAGTTTTTCTTTTGTTTTGCTGTGTACAGTGCCTTATCTGCTGTTTTTATAATTTCTTCATAGTCAATTTTATCATCAGGAATAAAAGTATATCCCACACTCTTTTTCACAGAATAAGGGGGAATGGTACATTCCATAAAATGGTTTATAGTTTCCTCTAATAGCTCTTTCTGTGAAAAAGGGCAAAGCACCATAAATTCATCTCCGCCAAAACGTCCGATCAGTGACGGTCTTGGGAAAAATTCCCTCAGCTGTTTTACTGTCTCCAAAAGAACCTTATCCCCTGTCTCATGTCCAAAGTTGTCATTGATTGCCTTGAAATCATCCAGATCGATCATGATAAAAGTGTAGGATGGTCTGGGGTTTTTGTCCAGAAATTTTTTGCATAATTCTTTAAACCCATTTTTGTTATAGCATTCGGTAAAGGTGTCTTTCATGTTTTTCTCTTTTTCCTTCAAAATAAGATCATAAAGATTGCTTACATCAGACACAACACCAATTAAATATAATTTGTCTTCCCGCATATAGGGAGTAGCGCATACACGGCACCAGTGGTACTTGCCTGTTCCACATTTCATCCGTGCATCGTAGACAGCCTGCTGTCCGTTCAAAACTTTTCCAAAAGCATCGGCTACAGTCCCGTGATCATCCGGATGGACAAAATAATCTGATACAGCTTTCATATATGCGTCCGGTGTCAGGGATGAAAACTCTTCCAAATCAGACAAAACCTTCTCTCCGGATACCTGATATATGGCTTCTGCATTTTCAAAGCGAACGTATCGCTGCTTTTCAACATCCACCTCAAACAGGCATAATCCGGCACCCTTTAAAACTAAATTCAGATAGTCTTTATAATTAACTGAATGCACATTATCACCTCCGCTTTTTGCTTTTATTTTACCATAATCCGGAAAGTGAAGCAAACGATGAATCTGCGAAGC
>NZ_JBWJVP010000009.1:0-17322 GCF_056339915.1 Blautia sp. ZXY-1-B12
CCTGCTTCAATTCCGAAAAGCAATAAGCAGTGGGTGGGGACTTGCTTGTATCAGGAGGAGTGTAAGCTCCTTCTGATAAACTGCGGAGCAGTTATTCGGTTATGAGCAAGTAGCGAAGCGGATTGCGAATATCCGCTTGACTTAAATCAATATCAGGAGGAAATGCAATGAATCAGGAAATGGAATTTAAAAATATTGTAGCACAGTATAGCAAGGTAGCACCGGAAGAAATGAATAATGAAATGAGATTCCGCGAGGATCTGGGTTTCAGTTCTCTGGATTTTATGTCCTTTTTAGGTGAGCTTGAGGATACCTTTGATCTCGAACTTGACGAGAGCGAAGTGCTGAAGATCACAACTCTTGGCGAAGCCTTAAATCTGCTGGAAGAACTTCAGTAATTTTTTTCGAAGCAAAACTTATAAAGATGTCAGGGTCAAGGATATTTTGTACCTGACAGGATATCCATAACTTGAACAGTTCAGAAAATAATGGGGGACAGATATGCTGATCAGAAATATATTAGAAGAAAGTGTACGTAAATTTGATGAAGTAAAAGCAGTAAAATGGCTCAAGAAAAAGGAAATCATGGAAAGAAGCTATGGCGAACTGATGGAAAATGCAGTTGCCACCAGAAAAGGTCTTCTTGCAGAAGGCTTTGAGGGAAAGCACATTGCACTGATCGGAACCAGTTCTGTAGAGTGGATGGAAAGCTATCTGGGAATCATCACCGGATGTACCACAGCAGTACCTCTGGATGCCGCGCTTCCCTGTGAGGATCTGATCGACCTGCTTAACCGTTCCGATTCTGCCGCTCTTTTCTTAAGTCCGAAGCTTAGACCATATCTGGATGCATTTCTTGGAAATTGTCCGAAACTTCAGAAGGTGTGGATGCTTCAGGAAGAGGTAGAAGATGCACCGGCAAAGGTATATGGTATTAGTGAACTTCGAAATGCAGGAAAGAGCGCATCAGCAGATTCTGTCTGCCCGGATGCAGAGGATATTGCGACCATTATCTTCACTTCCGGAACAACAGGAAAGAGCAAGGGTGTTATGTTGACACAGAATAATCTGGCTTCCAATGTTGAGGCAGTAAAGATTACGGCAGAACCGGGAACTGCCATGCTCAGTGTGCTTCCGATCCATCACGCATTCTGTCTTGTTATGGACTGGCTGAAGGGATTCTCTCTGGGTGCAACTCTTTGCATCAATGATTCCCTGCTTCATATGGTAAGAAATATGAGTATTTTCAAACCGAATATTATGCTTATGGTTCCAATGATGATTGAGACGATTTATAAGAGACTGGCTGCTGCTGATCCGTCAATCCCGAAGGCAGTTCTGGCAGAAAAAGTATTTGGCGGAAAACTGAGCATTATCTTTACAGGCGGCGCACATCTGGATCCGTATTATATTGACCGTTTTGCAGAATATGGCGTTGAAGTGCTGGAAGGCTATGGAATGTCAGAATGCTCTCCTGTTATCAGCAATAATACACTGGAAAACAATAAAAAGGGTTCTATTGGAAAACCACTTGAAAATGCAGAGATAAGATTTGAAAACGGTGAGATCCTGGTAAAAGGCAGTAGCGTTATGAAAGGATATTATCAGATGCCTGATGAGACAGCAGAGACTTTAAAGGATGGCTGGTTGCATACAGGTGATAAGGGATATATGGATGAAGACGGTTATCTGTTTATCAATGGACGTGTGAAGAACCTGATCATTTTGTCCAATGGTGAAAATGTATCTCCGGAGGAGATTGAGAATAAGCTGGCTCTGAATCCGCTGGTAGGCGAAGTGATCGTCACAGGTGAGGATAATGGCCTGACTGCCCGTATTTATCCGGAGCAGGCTGTTGTGGAAGCGAAAGCATTGGATGCAGAGGCAATTCAGGCACAGCTTCAGGCATTTCTGGATGAATATAACAGAAATCAGCCTACCTATCGCCGCATTACAGGATTGGTTGTCCGCAAAAATCCGTTTATCCGCAACACAACAAAAAAGATCAGGAGACAGGATGTCCTGATTGATGAGCCTCTGGAATAAGACAGAGGCTTAAGATAAAAGTGGAAGCATACCGGATAAAAAAACCTCAGACAGAATATCAGCGATCACTTCCGGTGCCAGATTAAAATTATCCCGGCTCCATTTGTGGAGAACGCCGATGGTACTGCCGATGGCGCAGGTGATTACATAGGAAACTTCTTCCTTTGTATGCCTGTCAGGCCTGGAATTAGATGTAGTTTCTGTAACATAATGATGGAGCATAGTCAGCATTTTTTCAAACAGATCATTGCCATGAGGCGTGCTCAAAAGACCGGACAGAAAAGGATTTTCCATGGTGTACCGGCACAGAGTCAGAAAATCGGAACTGCAGATATCCCGGTCATTTTTTGGCTGGAAATTTTCCATCATGGAAAAAACATCATGAATAGTTTTATCCTCAACTGCAGAGATCAGTGAAGGGATGTCCTGATAGTGATTATAAAAGGTACTTCTGGCAATACCAGCTGTTTTAGTGATGTCGGATACAGTAATCCTGTCAGGCTTCTTTTCTTTTAACAATTTGAAAAAAGCACCTAAAATGGCCTCGTCAGCCACAGAATATCTTTCATCGGGAATTATATTTTGCATAGTTGTTTCCCCCGGGAGTCTGTAAGTAATACATAAAGTATATCACAAATCTGACGATACATCAGGTGCTTTTTCTTTTTTTTGATAAATTTTCAATAATATATAAAGAATAGGTAAAGGCTTGATTTATGAAAGAGTAAATGATAGAATAATATTGGATAAAATATTATCTGATTTTAATGAAATAGCGAAATTCTGGATAAAATAATATCCATAAAATAATAAAAAGCAAGGAGGGAAAATGGAGCAGTTTGTATGGGAAACAGCAGAGGAACTGGATCAGAAGCTTGCACAAAGAGTGCGTAATATCAGAAAACGACGCTCTATTTCTCAGGAAAAATTATCTTCCATGAGCGGAGTAAGCTATGGTTCAATTAAGAGATTCGAAACTACCGGACAGATATCATTGATATCACTGACAAAGATTGCTATGTCTTTGGATATTGCAGATGAGCTTAGAAATATTTTTACGCATGTTCCATATAAAGATATTCAGGAGGTCATAAATGAGGGAAGGTAATGCATTACAGGTATTTTATGATGAAAAACTTGTAGGAACACTGGCTATGACAGCTGACCATAAAGCTGCGTTTCAATATAGTGAAGAATGGATTGAAAATGGTTTTCCGATCAGTCCGTTTTCACTTCCCCTTAAAAAGCAGGTTTTTGTACCGACAAAAGATTATTTTGACGGATTATTTGGAGTATTTGCAGATAGTTTGCCGGATAATTGGGGGAGATTGTTGTTGGATCGTCTGCTACGTGCACATAAGCAGAATCCAGACAAATTAACGGTGCTGGATCGGCTGGCAATTGTTGGAAAGTCAGGTATGGGAGCACTTACCTATTATCCGGAGAAAAAAATAGATGAACAATATGGAGATGTGGATCTGGATGAACTTGCGGAGCAGTGCCGGAAAATACTAAATACGGAATACTCCGATAGATTGGATGAATTATATCGTCTCGGTGGTACAAGTGGTGGAGCCAGCCCAAAAATTATGACTACAGTGAATGGAGAGGAATGGATTATTAAATTTCCTGCACATGTGGATGGAGAAAATGCAGGGAAGATGGAATATGATTATTCATGCTGCGCAAAAAAATGTGGTATTATAATGAGTGAAACCAGACTGTTTCCATCTGAGAACTGTGAGGGGTATTTTGGGATTAAGCGGTTTGACAGGATATCAGATAAAAATGGAACAAAGAGAATTCATATGCTGACAGCTGCTGCGTTGCTGGAGTTGAATTTTGAGCAGCCAAGCCTGGATTATCACAGTCTGATGAAACTAACAAAAATATTAACCAGAGATAATGAGAAAGATATGAGAGAGATGTTTCGCAGGATGTGTTTTAATGTTTTTGCACATAACAGAGATGATCATTCAAAGAATTTCACCTATTTATATGATGATGAAAAAGACAGATGGAGCCTGAGTCCGGCATATGATCTTACTTACAGTAACACATACTATGGAGAGCATACTACAACAGTTGACGGAAATGGACGTAATCCAGGCAGAAAAGAACTCCTGACTGTGGGAATTGCGGCAGGAATGAAAAAAGAGGTATGTATAGAAAGTATGGATATGGTAGAAAAGTGTGTGAAAAATATGCTGGGAAGATATCTTTAAAGAAATCGACATGTGGAATAATTTGTTACTTGGAGGACAAAAATGACTATTAGAAAAGCAGAAGAAAAAGACATTCTAAGAATAATTGAACTGTTGGGACAGGTATTGCAGATCCATGCAGATATAAGACCTGATATTTTTATTCCCGGTACCACAAAATATACTGTAAGCCAATTGACAGAGCTATTAGGAAAAGAAGAAAAACCCATATATGTAGCAGTGAACGAGGAAGATGTTTGTGTAGGATATGCATTTTGCCAATTACAGGAACAGCCTTTTTCAACTAATATGGTACCGTTTAAGTCTCTTTTTATAGATGATCTATGTGTTGATCAGCACGCACGAGGACAGCATATCGGCGAGAGCTTGTTTGAATATGTAAAAAATGAAGCAAAGCGAATGGGCTGTTATGAAGTGACACTGAACGTATGGGCAGGAAATACTTCAGCCGAAAAGTTCTATGAAAAAATGGGTATGAAAACAAAAGAAAGGCAGATGGAATATATCCTGGAACATTGATGCGTTGTATAGCATATTTGAGAAGTCTATCTGCGAATTTACAGAGATATCCGATGGATGAATCCAATCAGTCAAACAGTAAATATTAAAAGAAAATGCAAATCAGGCACAAGTTATATTTCGGAAACTTGTGCCTGATTTTTACAGTGTTATTTGGAAATTACAGGTGCTTTTGTCCGATATTTTTAGCATTGATATAATTTATGATCATGTCTGCTGCATCGGAAATATCAAGTTTGCCTGTATCAATAGACAGCTGATACTGGCTGGCGTCTTCCCATTCTTTGCCTGTGCAGAATTTGTGGAAAGATGCTCTTTTCTCATCCACTTCCTTTATCAGCTTTGCAGCTTTTTTCTCATTAATACCGTCCCGTTCCATTACACGTTTGATACGGCAGTCTTTATCTGCGTGAAGAAAAACAGTAGTTGCCTCAGGATCATTTGCATAAATCGCTCCTGAACAGCGTCCGATGATTACGGCAGGTTTTTGCTGCGTAAGTTCACGTATAAGTTCAAAAGATTTTTCCATCGGATTGCTTTCTCCGTAGCTTACAGCAATGCTGTAGAGCAGGCTGTTTACTGCTTTTTCCTGGAAAAATTCTTTGTTTTCGTCAAGCTTTCCAAGTTTTTTGGCTTCTTCTTCAAGCTTCTTTCTGTCATAGAGTTCCAGTCCAAGTCTGGAAGCCAGTTCTTTTCCTATTTCATGTCCGCCGCTTCCGCACTGTCTTGCTATTGTAATAATCATATCCCATGCCTCCTGTGCAATGATGTTGCATTTATTTACTGTCAAAGTACTTTTTCGGAATTATTATACTCAAAAAAAATCGAAATGTATATGCCAAAATCTACTATAAATTGCCTTCGCAAATCCTGATATTCTGGTACTTATGGCAAATTGGTCTGACAAATATTTGCTTAATATAAACATTCGACAAATACTTTATATTGAGATATGATGAGAATTGTGGGAGCTGCTTTGCAGCGGAGCAATTCGTAGATATCAAGTTAGGGGCACAACGCTGGAGGAAATGAGTATGAATACGAGACGGAAATGGCTGGCACCCTTTGGAATGTGGATAGTATTTGAAATAGTGGCTGTTACACTATGGCTTACCAAAGATAATCTGTTTTATCTTTTAAATTTCAGTTATATTGGAACATCGATTACTGTTGGGCTTTTGCTTTTTCAGTTTAACTATAAGCATGCACGTAGGATCGTTCAACTTCTGGTTGGTTTGTATATGCTGATTTATTTGGGACTTATATGTCAGGAGAACATGCAGATTGAGGGTTTTTGGTATTATCTGTTTACCGGAGTATTTGAAGCAGCTACGATTCATTATGCTGTTGCAAAAATATTCGGACCACTTTTGTTTGGAAGAGGATGGTGCGGATATGCCTGTTGGACAGCTATGGTGTTGGACTTTTTACCATATAAAAAGCCTCAGGCTGCAAGAAAAAAGATAGGCTTTATCCGGTATATCACATTTTCATTTTCGCTTTTTTTCGTGGTGCTACTTTTTCTGAATCACGTAGAGAATATGGAGAAAATCATGTTTATAGCTTTTATCGTGGGGAATATTCTGTATTATATTGTGGGGATTATTCTGGCATTCCTATTCAAAGATAACAGAGCGTTCTGTAAGTATATTTGTCCTGTCACGATCTTTCTGAAACCTATGAGTTATTTCTCTGTAGTCAGGGTTAAGTGTGACAAAGAGAAGTGTATTTCATGTGGAAAATGTAAAAAAGTTTGTCCGATGAATGTTGATATAATCGATAATTCCAGAAAACGGAAAAACGGAACAGAATGTATTTTGTGTATGGAATGTGTCAGAACCTGTCCGAGGAAAGCACTTTGAGTCGAATTTCCTGCAGGATGTACTTTGGTGTCAGCTGTTACTGAGAACGGAGCGAACAGTAGTGTAAGACCTATGTAAAATATAGTTAAACCTCAGTAAAGTCTATTGAACTTTTTTCTCAATGTTTCTATACTCTCCAATGTAATGAACACCCGATCTGTGATCGTGTGATGAAACATTCATTTCTCAGGAGGATTATGAAAAAATGAACAACTTATGGCGAAAAAGTTTTATGGCAGGTATTTTATCAGTTTCACTGACAGCAGGAGCGGTTACTCCGGCATTTGCAAGTGCAGCACCGGACGGAAAAACAGATGCTGCTTCTCTTGCAGGCGGAATGGGAATTTCCCGGAACTGGGAATCCTGGAAAGCAGAGTGGGAAGCTGTTAAGAATGACTGGACTCAGGTTTCACTTACTCCGGGCTCTGACTTTAGCCAGTTAAATTTCGCATGGTATTCTAAAAAAGACAACTCTGACACAGCAGAAAAGAAAGAAGAACAGGCTGCACAGGAGTTCTCCGCTCAGTCAGGTGATGCTTTCAGTGACAGCAGTGAATCTGTCTTTGCAGGAACAGAAGCCGATACTTCAGCAGCAGGTGAAACAGTGGAAGCAGCACAGGCTGAAGAGACAGAATCAAATGCAGCAACAGAAGTAAATATAGCAGAGAAAACTGCAATAGCTGAAGAGGATATAGCATCAGAAGAAAGCATAGCAGCATTTAATGCGGAAGAAGGAGAAAACGTAGCAGCATTTAGTACTTCTGAGAATGACGCAGAGGAATTCGCAGCAGAAGCAAACTCAGATGAGAACCTTCCTGATTTTGATACAGAAGGTGATGAAAGTCGTGCAATTGCTGCAATGGTAGCGGATATCCTTGGAGCACAGGCTGATACAGCTGCGCCGAAACTGATCATCGGTGAAGGCAGAAATATGAAAAATGCAAAAGTGTATGTTGCAGAGCAGACAGATGCAACTACAAATACAAAGACAAATGAGGCATATGTTTCCAATAAAGTAACTGCCACAGGTCTGAGTGCAAATACTGTGTACTATTACAGCTATGAAAAAGAGGATGGAACCTACACAGAACCTGCAGAATATGCTACAAAATCAACAAATAATTACAGCTTTATTTTCGTAGGTGATCCGCAGATTGGATCTTCCAATGAACTGAAAGGCTCTGATACAGCAGAATTTTATCAGGCACAGTCCGATGCGGTCAGAAATGATTCCTTTAACTGGAACACCACATTAAATGAAGCTATGGATAAAACAGGCGGAAATGCAAGCTTCGTGGTATCAGCAGGTGACCAGATCCAGACAACAAAGAAGAAATCTCCGGGAAAAAGTGAAATGACCAGCGAGATTGAGTATACCGGATATTTAAGCCCAGATGTGCTGAAATCCCTTCCTGTTGCAACAACTGTTGGAAACCATGACGCAGATAATGCAAACTACACATATCATTTTAATACACCAAACAGCAGCGACCTGGGTTCTAACGGAGTTGTGGGTGGAGATTATTATTTCACATATGGAAACACTTTGTTTATGATGCTCAATACACAGGATACAAATGCTGCTGAACATAAACAGTTTATGGAACAGGCGATTGCTGCAAATCCAAACTGTACCTGGAGAGTCGTAACCTTACATCAGGATATCTATGGTTCAGCGGAGCATTCCAATGAACCGGAGATTACAAACCTCAGATATACACTGGTACCCTATTTTGAAGCAAATGATGTAGATGTTGTTCTTACAGGACACGATCATGCATATTCCCGTACCCATATTCTTGAGGGCGGACATAAAACTGTAGAATATACGGATGATGAGTTTGATGCAGAACTGGATAAGGATATGGATGCAGGAGAAAATCCGGCTACAAGATATGAAGCACCGGCAAATATTTCCACAGATTCCAAGGAACCGGCTGATGTGGCTTATCTGAATTATCTGAATGCAGTCATGGATAAGGATGCGATAGAGGATACAGAAAAGGGTGAGACAGTTGTAAATCCGGATGGTATTCTCTATATGACAGCAAACTCTTCATCAGGAAGCAAGTATTATGATCTTGTACCAAGAATGCAGAGCTATATTGCAAACAGATGGCAGGAAGATGTTCCGACTTATTCTGTTATTGATGTAACAGATAATACATTTACAATCAATACTTATCGTACAGATAATGACCAGAAAATTGATGAAACCTTTACGATTAAAAAAGGTGTGACAGAAGATATTAAATCTGCATCTGTAGGGAAAGTGAAGAATCAGATTTATACAGGAAAACAGATCCAGCCGGCTCTTAAAGTAACTCTGAATGGAAAGACCTTAAAGGCAGGAAAAGACTACACAGTTACCTATACAGATAACAAAAATACAGGTCTGGCAAAAGCAACCATCAATGGAATCGGAAAGTATACAGGAACACAGACAGTAACATTTAAGATTGTGCCAAAGAAAGCAGTGTTAAAAACTGTGAAAGCCGGAAAATCCGGAACAGCCACTGTTACGATCGGAAAAGCAGGTGGAAAAGTTTCCGGCTATGCAATTCAGGTTTCCACAGATTCTTCATTCAAAAAGGTAACTACTTACCGTACAGCAAAAACTACATATGCTCTTAAAAATTTGTCCAAAGGAAAAACTTACTATGTAAGAGTAAAAGCATTTACCAAAGTTTCAGAGAAGAACGTGTATGGTGCAGCAAGCAAAACAATTAAGGTGAAAGCAAAATAATGTTAAACAAAAATTTCCTTCGGAGAGGGTGCCTGGTGATCACAGGCATCCTTTTCCTCATTTTTCTGATGCAATATAATAAGATCGAAAAAACAGAACTTCTTTCTACAGAGGGCAGAACCTTTGAAAAAGCAGTAGTAACAGAGGTTATTTCAGATAACCTTACAGAAAACGGAAACAGAGTAGGTAATCAGACAGTCAGGCTGCGACTCTGTTCCGGCAAATTTAAGAACGAAAAAGTGGAAGCAATCAGTTCTTCCAGCTATCTGTTTGGTGCAACCTGTAAAAAGGGTATGAAAGTCATTGCACTGGTCAGTGAATCACAGGGTGAAGTCATTGCATCTGTATATAGTGCTGACCGTGAATTTTCCTTATATTTTATGATTGCAGTGTTTCTTCTGGTAATTATCCTGATCGGTGGAAAAAAAGGTGCGGCATCTGTAATGGGGCTGGGCTTTACCATTGTATGTGTGCTGTTTCTGTTTCTTCCGATGATATACAGAGGTGTTTCGCCAATCTTTTCAGCGGTAGTTGTTGCCGTTATAACCACTGTAGTAACAATTTATCTGATTTCCGGAATTTCTGTTAAATCATTAACTGCAATTTCAGGAACTGTAACCGGTGTTGTAATGGCTGTTATATTTGCAGGAATATTTGGAAAAGTAACTCAGATCACAGGTTATAATGTAAGTGATATTGAAGAGTTGATTTACCTGGAAGAGAAAACAGCTATAAAAATAAATGAACTTCTGTTTGCAGGGATCCTGATCGCATCACTGGGAGCAGTAATGGATGTAGGAATGTCTATTGCCTCTACTTTACAGGAAATATACAGCAGACGCCCGGATCTTGGAATGTGGGACTTGTTTAAAAGCGGCATGAATGTTGGAAAAGATATGATGGGAACTATGTCAAACACGCTGATTCTTGCTTTTGCAGGTGGCTCTCTCAACACACTGGTATTTATTTTTGCATATAACTATTCCTATCATCAGATCATCAATATGTATTCTATTGGGATTGAACTGATGCAGGGGATTTCCGCAAGTATGGGAGTAATCCTTACAGTTCCCTTTACCTCACTGGCAGGAGCCTTCTTTATTTCAGGAAAAGTATTGAAAAAGTGATTCTCGCAGGAGGGATCATAAAACGATGAAAGTAAACAAAGCAGATGAATTCTATAAGATATTAGAGAGAAAAGCCATATATCCGGTGTTTCAGCCAATCGTCAATTTACAGACCGGCAGGGTGTCCGGCTATGAGGCACTCAGCCGTATAGACAGGAGTAGTACGACACTTACGATTTCAGATTTGTTTGTGATCGCTGAACAGTTGGGATGCGTATGGAAATTAGAGAAACTATGCAGAAACAAAGCCTTGAAGGCAGCAGTTGAAAAACCGGAAAATGTAAAATTATTTCTTAATGTTGATGGAAATATTATTCAGGATAAAGCGTTTATACAGGGATTTACAAACCGTAAGGCTATGAAGGCAGGGGTTCCTGCTTCTGATATTGTATTCGAAATAACAGAGAGATCAGACATAGAAAACTATCAGATATTGCAGCAGATCATGAAACATTATGCAGATCAGGGATATGAGATAGCATTGGATGATGTGGGAGCTGGACATTCAGGCCTAAATCGTGTAGTGAATACCACACCTGACTATCTGAAAGCGGATATAGAACTGGTAAGGGATATTCACAAGTATAAGAAAAAAGAGATCATGATGAAACTCCTGTTGGATTACTGTAATGCAACAGGAGCAATTCTGATCGCAGAAGGGATAGAAACAGTACAGGAGCTGGAATGTCTGCACAGCCTGGGAGTGCATTACGGCCAGGGATTTTTCCTCGGAAAACCAGAACGTGCATTTGGAAATATCAGTGCTGAATCGGAAGAAATATTAGAGCGATTAAATCGGAGAAAGAATATTTTATTTTTGGATATATCAGGCAAATAAGCCATTCATTTTTCTACATTTTTCAACAATAAATCCGAAATTACACCAGTTGATTAATCCCTGAGAGTTGTGTATAATTATAAAAATAAAGTTTTCTAGTACATCGTTTCGTAAATAACTATACCAATCGCGTAGGATGCGGATTCGAGTGTGCTGGTATAAAAACGCAGGCGTAGCGGGCTACGCTGAGGCTTTTAGACCTGTGCAATCGGATTCGCAGACAAGTGAGTGGTATAGTTATTTCGAAAACGATGTACTAGAATTGAGGAGTGGGTTATGGATCGCTTAGCACTTATTTTTGATAAACCAGCAGAAGCCTGGAATGAAGCGCTGCCCCTTGGAAATGGAACCATGGGAGCAATGTCCTATGGAAGATTTCAAAATGAAAGAATAGAATTGAATCTGGATTCGCTTTGGTCTGGAAATGGAAGAAACAAGGAAAATCCCAACAAAAATGTCGACTGGGATCTTTTTAGAAAACACATTTTTGCAGGGGATTACCAGGGAGCAGAGAATTATTGCAAAGAAAATGTGTTAGGAGACTGGACAGAAAGCTATCTGCCTGCAGGAACGCTTTCCATTAATGTGAAAGAACCCATTCAAAATGGAAACAGCTTTTATAGAAGAGAACTGTGCCTGACGAATGCAACTGAAAAAATAGAATTCTGCCAGGATGATTTGATTTATCAAAGAGAATTTTTTGTGAGTATGTCAGAACCAGTGATGGCAATTCATTATCATACTTCTCCAAATTGCAATCTTGAAATGTCAATAACACTGGAAAGTGAAATAAAGCACAAATCTGCTTTTTTTGCAGAAAATGGAATTATATTAGAAGGGCAGGCACCCATTTATGTTGCACCACCTTATTATTCCTGCGAAGTTCCTGTCGTTTATGAAGAGGGGCAGGGAATCCGTTTTGCAATTGGATTATATGTACAAACGAACGGTGGAAATGTATATCAGCAAGCGGATAAGCTTTTTATAAATACTCCAAATGATGTGTATATTTACGTGTCCGGAGTAACTGATTTTAAACAAAAAGAACTCTTTTTTTCAAAAAGAAACTGTATGATGGAAAACATCCAGCACATTCAATATGAAAAGCAAAAAAAGGCGCATATGGATGTATACGCAAATTATTTTGATAGGATGCATCTTGACATTAATTATACACCCGATAATGAACTTGCATTAAAAATGTTTCATTATGCCCGCTATCTGATGATCTGTTCATCTGTACCCGGTTCACAATGTACAAATCTTCAGGGAATCTGGAATCACCATATGCGTGCTCCCTGGAGCAGTAATTATACTGTAAATATTAATACGGAAATGAATTACTGGATGGCAGAAAAAGCAAATTTAAGTGACTGTCATATGCCTTTGCTTGAACTTATAGAACGTACCTCAAAAAAAGGTGAAAAAACAGCTCAGGATGTTTATCATCTGGCTGGCTGGGTAAGCCACCATAATCTGGATATTTGGGGACACTCAAGCCCGGTTGGACAATTTGGACAGGACGAAAATCCCTGTACATATTCCATGTGGCCGATGAGTTCTGGATGGTTATGCTGTCATTTATGGGAACATTACTGCTATACATTGGATGAAGCTTTTTTAAAAAAGAAGGCATTTCCGATTATACAAGGGGCCGTAGAATTTTACCTGGGCTATCTGGTACCTTATAAGGGATATTATGTAACTGCTCCCTCTACTTCACCTGAAAATACATTCCTTGCACCAGATATGACGACGCATAGTGTTACGTTTGCGTCAACAATGGATATCAGCATATTGAGAGAACTGTTTGGATTATATTTAAAAGCATGTGAAATTCTGGGAGTAGAAGATTTTACAAATGCAGTCAAAAATGTGCTTCAGAAACTTCCTCCCTATAAAATTGGGAAAGAAGGGCAGCTTCAGGAATGGTTTTATGATTACCCGGAAGCAGATATCAATCACAGACATATTTCTCACCTGTTTGGATTATATCCTGGGAACCAGATTCATAAAGAGAATGAACCTCTTATAGAAGCCTGCAGAACTTCTTTGGAAAGGCGTGGGGATAAGGGAACCGGCTGGTGTATGGCGTGGAAAGCCTGCCTGTGGGCAAAACTTGGAGATGGAAATCATGCCCTGACTTTATTAAAAAATCAGCTTCGCTTAACAAGAGAAGAAGCATGCAGTCTGGTAGGTGGCGGGATATATCCGAATATGCTTTGTGCCCATCCTCCGTTTCAGATTGATGGTAATTTTGGATTTGCTGCTGCTGTGCTGGAAATGCTAGTTCAGTATGAAGAGCAGAAAATTGTTTTTCTTCCGGCATTACCAGATGAATGGAAAGATGGGATGGCAGAAGGCGTGAAAGCGCCTGGTAATATCACACTTAATTTCAAGTGGAAAGAAAAACGGGTTACGGAAATAAATCTGAAATCTCCAATTGATGCGAAACTGGTAATCTTATATAATGGTATGGAAGAAGAAATCGTCCTGAATGCTGGAAGCAGTTATCAGAAGACGCTGATATAAAGAATATATTATGATATATGAAAGGCAGGATATCTTGTGATTATAAGACATCCTGCTGTTTTATATCAGATTACCTGCTTATAGATGAAATCGTTTCCCATATTCAGAAGGTGAAATTCCCATACACTTTTTGAATAATCGACTAAAATAAAGTTGATCGTCAATTCCTACCATAACGGAGATCTCCTTCAGGGAAAAGGTATTCTCCTTTATCAGTGTAGCAGCTTTTCTTATCCGCAGATTGTTTAAGTAACTGGTAATACTTGTTCCTACTTCGGACTTGAAAACACGGCATAAATAGCTAGTGCTGAGATTGACATTTGCCGAAATGGAGGATAATGTGAGACGGTGCATGTAATTATTTTCTATGTATGTAAGGGTTTTGGCAACATCATTTTTATAATGCCCCTCACTATGAAGAAAGTCCTGATATGTGGTCCTGGCCTCTTCATAATTTTTCAGATTTTCTTTATATGGCATATCTGGTGCAAAGGCTTGGTACATGGTAAAACGGTTATACAGCTTTTTTATCAGCTGTTCCACTTTTACTTGACTGCACATTAATTCTTTTTGGGAAAATACTACGAGCGCATTATGGGCACTGAGAACAAGAATGTATGGCTGTAGCACTCCCTGAACAGCATCCAGTATCATATCTCGCAGCAGATTAGCTGATATAGAAAATGCATCATTTGATAAAAATTTTTCAAACGTTACATAGCATACAGCACAGGAATGTTTCATAAATCCAAATTTTTCTGCTCCATATCTTTCAATGAACGAATCGAGAGACTCTTCTCCCTGAAAAAAGGAGAGAAGATGATCGGTTATGGGTTCAGTGATGTCTGTTTTCAGAATGGAATCTTTTCGGTCAGCTGTATTTTGCATTTTTTTTGTGGTTTTGTTCAGACAGGCAAGGAGTGTATCTGGTTGAATTTTGATTTTTAACAGATAGTCCGCAGCACCTAAAAGCAATGCACTTCTTACTGAATCGAAGTCTTCGTAGTTGCTTAGTACCAGTATTTCTCCGGGATATTCTTTTTCCTTCAGAAAACGAATTAGTTCCAGTCCGTCCATTTCAGGCATTTTCAGGTCAGTGATAATGATATCCGGATGATGTTTTTCAATCAGTGGAACAGCCTCAAGACCATTTGATGCTGTTCCACAAATGAAAAAACCATGCTCTTCCCAGGGAAGAATGGAGCGAAGCGCAATTTTTACGATTGGTTCATCGTCAATAATTAATATACTGTACATAAAAGTCCTTTCTGTGGGCAAAAGTGGTTGTGATTTTTAGCTGTTATAATCTTTTGACAGTTCTTGTACATATAGTAAGGGAAGAGTCAGCGTACATGTGGTTCCTTCTCCAGGGTGACTATTGACCTTAAGTCCATATTCCTTTCCAAAATTCAGCTGTATTCGGTCATTTACATTGGTAATTCCAATCTTTTTCCGGTTTGTATGAGGTTCCAGCGCTGCAGGTGTCACTTCAAATCCTTTTCCATTGTCACAGAGTTCTATGATAAGATGATTGTTTTCTTCCCAACAGGTGATTAGAATTTCCATAACGGAGCCGTCATCAGAAGAACCATGCATAACAGAATTTTCTGCAAGGGGCTGCAGGATTAGTTTAGGAACAAGGCAGGAGAGCAGTTCTTCCTCTTCTACGTCAAAAGAGTACTCAAAGCTTCCGGCATACCGGATTCTTAAAATCGCGAAGTAGTTTTCCAGGTTCTCAAGCTCTTCCTGAATGGTTATATACTCGTTTTTATTAGTCAGTGTATTTTGCAAAAGACTGCTGAGGGCCTGGATTCCATCACTTACAATCTGGTCTTTATGCATGGCGGCTACAAAGCGCAGACTGTTTAAAGTGTTGAAAAGAAAATGAGGATTTAACTGATATTGAAGCATCTGTAGCTCCAATTCTCTTTTTTTCTTTTCCTGGCTTTTCTGTTGTTTCATCAGGCTCTCAATGGTATCTGCCATATGATTCATGCTTCCGGAAAGATCGGAAAGTTCGTCTTTGTGGTCATCCTGGATCCGTACGGAAAGATTTCCCTTTGATAATTCCCTGCAAAAATCCAGCATGCTTCTGATGGGGGAGGTAATTCCAGGATACACCATAGCTACAATTCCAATGCAGAGTAGAACAAGGAAGAATGCCACAGCCAGGATTTTCCAAAACATAGTGTTAACTTCAGAATTAATATAATGATATGGCATGGTATATACAAACAGCTGGTTCAGGTTTTTATTGAAAATATAAGTAACCAGCTGTTCTTCGCCATCTTTGTAAATGCTGAAAAAATCTGTTCTGTTTGGAAGTCTTGCTTGAATATTTTTCAGCAGCTTTTTTTCGGTTTTTTGCCCCAGTTGAATACTACGATCCCAGGAAGAAAGGATTGTTCCATCCATATTCAGATACATAATATTGGAAGAGTCAGCCAGACCTACTGGTTCCAGTACTGTTTTGGAAAAAATTTTTTCATCAATGGAAATCAGGGTATAACCAATTACACGACTCTGACTGTATTGTTCATAAATTCTTCTTCCAAGAATCAGGATGTCCCGGTTACGGTAAGTATGTGCGTATGCCCATACATCCTGATTTTCTTCTTCAAGACGACTCAGGATCTCTGTCTTACATCATCCGAATATAACCCATCATATCCCAAATCATAAAAAATATTCCCATCTGTATCATATACTGTAATGTTTTTTGCCTGTGCAGGATAGATGATTTTACTTCGAATCATATGTTGGATTTCATTGATGGCTTGATTCTTTTCCGTATCTGTCATACCCTTTTTCAGAAGACCGTCCTTGATTTCCTGACTGATGCAGATGGAGCCGCAGAGATACTGATACTTTTCAATCTCACTTACCATATTCAGATTGATCATGGATAAAGTCTGTGAGATGGAAGTGGAAAGTTTTTCCCGAAGCGCTTCTGAAAAAATATGAAACGAATAGAAGCTGATTCCTGTTAATGGTACAATAGAGATCAGGAAAAGCGCTATGATCAGCCTGGTTCTAATACTGAATTTTCGAAATCCCTGATATCGTTGTCTTTTTTCCATGCCGCTGTCCCTCATTTCTAAAAAATAATTCGTACATGGTCCGGTAAAGATGGAAAAAATCGTTCTGATTTTCATGACTGTATCGGATTGTGACAGATTTATTATACAGGAAAAAAACAAGATAATCCATTTAAAATACAAATAGAAAAAGATTGTACATATATGTCGCAAGAAAATCCATATTATATAAAAATAACAGAAAAATGTTCCATATAAAGAATTGTTTTGTGAATTTACCACAAGAAGATTTTCCATTATACTAATATCATCAGGCAAACATAATAAAAGCCAACAAGAAGGAGGAAACAACCTATGAAGAAAAGATTTGCAGCTTCTGCTATGATCCT
>NZ_JBWJVP010000010.1:0-4164 GCF_056339915.1 Blautia sp. ZXY-1-B12
CACATCATTTACCTTCTGTATCTGTGTTCCATGGCCACATGCAGGGCAGGTATCCGGAATTTCCAGTTTACTGCTGCGTGTGAGGTTTTCTGCAATCTGCGGAATGATCATATTTGCTTTATATACAGTGATCGTATCCCCGATACCAAGCTGCAATTCTTTTAGAATGCTCACATTGTGTACGCTGGCGCGGCTCACAGTGGTTCCCTCCAGCTCAACCGGTTCAAAAACAGCCACCGGATTGATCAGCCCTGTTCTTGACGGGCTCCATTCGATCTCCAGAAGATGGGTTTCTCTGATCTCATCTGCCCATTTGAATGCAAAAGCATTTCTGGGAAATTTCGCCGTTCTTCCAAGGGAATCTCCGTATGCAATATCATCATAAAGAGCAACCAGTCCGTCCGACGGAAAATCATTCTCAGTGATCGCAGTTGAAAAATATTCCATGGCTTCATCCAGCGTTGAAGCTGTGACTGTCCTGTATTCCACTACATCAAATCCCTGTTCTTTCAGCCATTCAAACTGCCGGGCTCTTGAATTATGGAAATCAACCCCGTCGGCGCTTACCAGCGTAAATGCGTAGAAACGCACATTCCTGCGGGCTGTGATCTCATTGTTTAACTGGCGGACAGAACCGCTGCATAAGTTTCTCGGATTCTTGTATTTCGCATCAACGTCTTCTATGGATTCATTGATCCGTTCAAAGTCTGAATAGGTAATGATCGCTTCCCCGCGTAACACCAGTCTTCCCTGATACGGGATTTTAAGAGGAACGTTCTTAAATACTCTGGCATTATTGGTGACAACCTCTCCTGTCACACCGTTTCCACGTGTAACTGCTTTGGCAAGTCCTCCATTCTCGTAGGTAAGAACGATCGTCAGTCCGTCCAGCTTCCATGACAGAAGCGTTTTGTGTTCCCCGATAAATTCCCTCAGAACTTCTCTGTCCTTAGTCTTGTCCAGAGACAGCATGGGGGATTCGTGTTCTTCTTTTGGAAGCTGGTCAACTGCCTCGTACCCTACGCTTATGGTTGGGCTGTTTGCCAGAACAGTGCCTGTCTCTTTCTCCAGAGCCTGAAGCTCGTCGTACATCTGATCGTACTCTCTGTTGCTTATGATCTCTGTATCCTGCTGGTAATACGCCTTTGCTGCCCTGTCCAGCTTTTGCACCAGCTCTTTCATTCGCATGATCGCTGCTGTTTCCATTCTGTTCTCCTGTTCTGATCACTGTTTCACTTGTGGAAGATTCCAGTAAATGGTTCAGTTCTTCCCATTCCTGTGCTGTGATCTCTCTGTATTCGCCTTCTCTGATCCCGTCCAGAGTCAGATTCATGATCCTGATCCTTTTCAGCTTCTGTACCTCATATCCCAGATACCGGCACATTCTGCGGATCTGCCGGTTCAGTCCCTGTGTCAGAATGATCCGAAAGCTGCATTCTCCTGTCTGCACCACTCTGCATGGTCTGGTCACTGTATCAAGAACAGGGACTCCCTTGCTCATCCTTCGGACAAATTCCCTGTCCACCGGCTTATTCACTGTCACAAAATATTCTTTCTCATGATAGTTTCCGGCGCGCATGATCTTATTGACCAGATCTCCTTCATTTGTCAGAAGGAGAAGGCCCTGTGATTCTTTATCCAGTCTGCCCACAGGATAAACACGCAGAGGATAATCCAGATAATCTGTTACCGTTGTCTCATCAAACTGCTGCTTTGTACTGCACACGATCCCTCTGGGTTTGTTAAAAAGAAGCAGTACTTTTTTTTCATTTTTATGGACAGGTATATTGTCTGCACAGACCTCATCTTCCAGGCTGACTTTCTGACCGCTTTCTGCTTTTTTTCCGTTTACCGTAATCCTTCCCTCTTCGATCATCCGGTCGGCTTCCCGTCTGGAGCATATGCCTGCCTCGCTTAAATATTTGTTTATTCTGATTTTTTCGTCCATTGTTCTATTATATAATTTTTTGTACATCTTATCAACGGTGAAATTTTTCTGGAATTTTTTTCAAAAGGGCAGGAATGGGGAATCGCCTTGTATTTTGTCAGATTTTATTGTATGATATCGAATGACAGGATATCTTTTTTGTCACTGATTTTATCAAAAAGGAGGCTTTCATGTCAGATAATTTACCACGTACAAACCGGTGGCTGATCGCACTTTCTGTTATTCTGTGTCTGATACTTGGAGGAATTTTCACCCGTTCTTCCGCTGTGACTTCACAGGCAGATGCCATCAGCGATGCCGGAGCTTTCGTGTCAGAAGATCAGGATTCTGCGGAGTTTACTTCTGAGGAAACATTGACTGATAGCAATGATAATTTTACGGATTCTTCTTCCGGGAAACTGTTTGGACGCACTTCTTCAGATTCATCTGAGACTTCTCCGGGCGGTCCTGCATTAAGCACTGATATCTCGCCTGAGGCATCAGAGGGCAGCTGGGCTTCCAGCGGAAGTAACTGGATGTTTCTGGTGGATGATAAACCATACACAGGATGGTTCACAGATACAGACGGGAAACAGTACTATATGGATGAGACCGGTATTATGCAGACAGGCTGGACAGATATCGGAAAGAAGCGGTATTATTTTGATATGGATGGCATTCTGCAGACAGGGACTGTAATAATAGATAAGAAAACTTATGAACTGGATACAGATGGTTCTCTGAAAGATTATACACCAAAGAAAAAATCCTCGAAGAAGAAATCTTCAGGTAAGTCAGACACCTCTGACAAGTCCGGTACATCTACGGCAAAGAAGTCGGTCGCCCTTACTTTTGATGATGGTCCCAGTTCTTTTACAGACCGTCTTCTGGACTGTCTGGAAGAAAATAATGCAAAGGCAACTTTCTTTATGGTGGGTACTGAGATTGCCAGTTTTCCGGACGAAGTAAAACGCATGAAGAAACTGGGCTGTGAACTTGGAAACCACACTTATGACCATAAGGATCTGGCGACTCTTTCTTCGGATGAGATCAGTTCAGAAATTGCAAGAGTGGATGAACAGCTTGTAAATCTTACAGGTGAGGGAGCTTCGGTGGTCCGCCCGCCATATGGATCTGTTAATGATACTGTAAAATCAACTGTGGGAACCCCGATGATTCTGTGGTCCATTGACACCCTGGACTGGAAAACGCAGGATGTGGAATCTACGGTTGAGGAAGTCATGAATAACGTAAAAGATGGTTCCATTATTCTGATGCATGACATTTTCAGCACCTCTGTAGATGCAGCCGAGATCCTGATCCCGCAGCTTATCGAAGAAGGCTATCAGCTTGTAACAGTGCACGAACTGGCTTCCCTGCATCAGACAGAATTATCGACAGGAGTTACATACGGTGAATTTAATCGAATCAAGTAAGTCCCTTGCGGAAGTTGCGAAAAGTAATAAGAACAGCAAAATCTCCAGCAGAAGCTGACAAGAACAATGTCAGAAAAACGGAACGTAAAAAATACAGGCAGTTACCACAAGGATAACCGCCTGTATTTTTTACGTTCCATATTCAATTTTATTCAAGTAAATCTCCTCTGATGTATCCGGTCTGACCGTCGTAGTCGATCTGAACCCATTCACCATCAGTACCTGTCTTCTGAACCTGATCACCTGCTGAGATCACGCCAAGGATATCAGCATCTGTGCTGGCTTCTGCGCGTACATTACATTCCTCCGAAGCAGTAAGCATCGTGCCATCTTCTGCCTCTGTTGACACACCTGCTTCCTCCCCAAGACCATTCAGGAATTCTTCAAGAGACGGATCAGATTGCTGTGCCTGATCCAGTTCATTCTGCACCTTCTTTATAAGAGCTGAAACATCACTGTCTGATAACTGTTTTTCCATATATGCGGAAATCTCAGAATCCTGTAAAGCTCCGTTATTGATCACCCAGTTTCCTTCGCTGTTCTTATATACATAGAACTGAGTCAGTGCAGGGGCCTTGGTCTCAACGCCCTGACAGATATACGAGAAACAGGCGTAAACCACGTAAGAATCATCTGTCATACCTTTCTTCGTGTACACATCGCCTACTTCATACCCTTCGATATAATCTTTCAAATTTGTGACTTTTGACTCATCAGACGGTGTGAAATCATCTTCCAGAGTCTTCAGCGTTGCAATATCTTTTTCCCCCAGAGCCTGATAATAGCTCGTGATCAATGCAG
>NZ_JBWJVP010000011.1:0-2599 GCF_056339915.1 Blautia sp. ZXY-1-B12
ATAAATGCAGTTGTTGGATTTTCTTTCTTCCATCAGGCAGCAACACCGGCAGGAATTGCTGTTATCCACAGTGTATTTAATGTTACTGCAACAATCATTCTCCTTCCTTTTGCAAAGGGACTGGAGAAACTTGCCTGTCTTACAATCCGGGACAAAAAAGAGGACGTTGTTGTTTCAGCAGAGGACAGAGAGTTTATGATCCTGGAGCCTCGTTTCCTGGAGAAACCGGCATTTGCAGTAGAGCAGAGCCGCAATGCAGCAAGAAAAATGGCAGAAGAATCCCACAATGCACTGTTTACAGCACTGAGTCTGGTGGATAAATACAGTGAAGAAGGCGTAGAACGTGTGGAAAACATGGAATCCAAGGTTGACCGCTATGAAGATGAACTGGGAACTTATCTGGTGAAGCTGAGCCACAAAGATATCTCAGAAGCAGACAGTCACAGCCTTTCCATTATGCTTCACTGTATCGGGGATTTTGAACGTATTTCCGACCATGCTGTAAATATTATGGAATCAGCACAGGAGCTTTATGAAAAAGGACTGAAATTTTCCGAAAATGCAAAGAAAGATCTGGAAGTGCTGGGACAGGCAGTAGAAGATATCGTAAATACGGCATATGAAGTTTTTGACAAACAGGATATGAAGCTTGCGGAGAAAATTGAACCACTGGAAGAAGTGATTGATGAACTTTCCAAAGAAGTAAAACGTCGTCATGTACAGAGACTGAGAAACGGTGAATGTACAATAGAGATGGGATTTATCCTTTCGGACATTACAACCTGTCTGGAACGTGTGGCAGACCATTGTTCCAATATTGGAGTCTGTGTGACGCAGGTGAATGAAGATCTGTATGATACTCACAGTCATCTGAATATCGTCAAGAGCCATCCGGACGAAACATTTTATCATGAACTGGAAGACGCACGAATCAAATATCAGCTTTCATAAAAATAAACAGGTAGATGACAAAATTCCATTGCCGCAGGCAATTTGGAATGAATTTTGGCAACGTTACTGAGAACGAAGTGAACAGTAACGGATGATGTTATTTGCATGATCAGGAAATCCGGGCACTCTGAAGTATCTGAGAGAGATATTTCAGAGAAAATGGCCGGATTTTTGCTTTAAAGAAATGAAGCAGATGCCGGATATTTACTTGTACAGGGATAAAAAAATAAGTATACTGAAAAAAGAAATACACTTGTGACGACAAAGCAGGTGATAAATAAAGGGGAGGCAAAGCAGAATGATCTATTGTGTAGAAGATGAGCGGAATATCAGGGAGCTTCTTATTTATACACTGGAAACAACAGGATTTAAAGCCAGGGGGTTTGGCAATGGCAATGAACTGATGAAAGCGCTGAAAGAAGAGATACCGGAGCTGATCCTGCTGGATATCATGCTTCCGGGAGATGATGGCTATACCATTCTGGAGCAGCTGAAAAGTATGCCATCTGTAAAGGATGTGCCGGTAATTATGGTTACTGCAAAAGAAGCAGAATTTGACAAAGTAAAAGGTCTGGAAGGCGGAGCGGATGATTACATTACCAAGCCTTTCGGTATGATGGAATTTGTTGCTAGAGTAAAAGCAGTTCTCAGACGAAGTGCCCGTCAGAATGAAGACAAGGAACTGCATTACGACGAGCTTTATCTGAATGTAGGACGTCATGAGGTGCGTTACCGGGAAGAGAAGGTCGATCTTACCCGAAAAGAATTTGAACTTCTTCAGTATCTGCTGGAGAATAAAGGACTTGTTATGACAAGAAATCAGATTCTCTGCCATGTATGGGGATATGACTTTGACGGTGAAACCAGAACTGTGGATGTCCATGTGAGAACTCTGCGCCAGAAACTTGGCGAGGCAGGAAATCTGATCGAAACGGTCCGGGGTGTAGGATACAGGATCGGTGCATAACAGATAAAACAGACAAAAAACAGGAGTGGAAAAATGAAGCATAAAATATTCAGTCACACCAGTTTACTTATTATTTTATCCGTAATACTTACATTCCTGGCAGCAGGAACTGTCATGTATAACAGATATGATATTTATATGAAACAGGGTGTCAGAGACGAAGCTGCATACATTAAAACAGGTCTGGAAGAAGACGGAGACGTTTTTCTCTCAGACAGGGTCGGAGACGCCACCAGCAGCAGGATCACTCTTCTGGGAAAAGATGGTCAGGTGTTGTTTGACAGTATTGAGAATCCGGAAGAAATGGAAAATCACAGTAACAGACCGGAATTTATTGAAGCTGAGAAGCAGGGATCCGGTGAGATGGTCCGCTATTCAGACACTTTATCAAAACAGACGTTTTACTATGCTGTAAAATTAAAGGATGATCAGGTTCTGCGAGTAGCCAGGACTACAGACAGTCTTCTGGTAACAATGTTAACCAGCTTTCTTCTGCTTGGCGGACTGGTATGCGTGATCCTTGTAATTGAACTTTTTCTTGTGCAGAAACAGACCAGAAAGCTGATAGAGCCTATCAACCGGATTGATCTGGAACATCCTCTGGAGCATGTATGCTACGAAGAATTAAGGCCATTACTTTTTCGTCTGGATCAGCAGAACAGACAGATTCAGAAACAGCTG
>NZ_JBWJVP010000012.1:0-11313 GCF_056339915.1 Blautia sp. ZXY-1-B12
GCAAGTGCTGCACATGTAAACATAACTCCCAACGTATGTTCATAACGATCCTCATCCAGATATTTTGCTAATTTTTTCTGCATTTTTATAAAATCATACTCTGCCATCGGAAGATCATCCTTTCTTTTCGGCCAGACTGTGAATCTGGTTTTCTCTGATATACTCAATCACCGGATCAGGAATATAGTAACGCACACTTTTATCTTCGCTGATCCAGTTTCTGAGCATTTCGCTGGATACATCAAGGTTTGTGGTATTCAGTGTCAGAAATGTGCCATTATATTTAAGCGAAAGACGGTTCATTTCTGCTTCGAGCTCTGCGATTGTGAAATGATTTCTTACGGCAGTTACCAGAATGCAGTTTCTCGCCGAATTCTTCTTCCGGTTCACGCCATGTATCAAAGTCATACAGGGAGTACTGCGCCGACTATAAAATAATAATCAGTATCCGGATTCTTCTCTTTTAGCATTTCCAGTGTATGATAAGTGTAAGTATAACCATTTTCATGCATTTCAGTCAGCGACAGTTCAAAGTGAGGATTTCCGGTAATCGCCCTGCGGACCATTTCAACTCTTTCTTCATCTGTGGCACGTCCCTGACGGTTTCTCTTGTGAGGCGGATTTCCGGAAGGCATGAACAGTACCTTTTCCAGTCGGAACTGTTCGTATGCTTTCTCCCAGAATCAGATGCCCCAGGTGGATGGGATCAAAAGTACCGCCCATAATACCAATTCTGTGTTTGATGTCAGCCATAAAAAACTCCGTATTATTTTCTGGGTAATTCAATTTTTTTCTTTTCGTTTTTGCCTTCACGGTATAAAACAATTTTCTTGCCGATAACCTGTACGATCTGGGAACGTGTACGTTCTGCCAGAACCTCAGCCATCTGGCGCGGATCCTCCAGGCAGTTCTGAAGAACACTGATCTTGATCAGTTCTCTGGCTGCAAGCGCCTCATCTACTGCGGCTGTGTTCTCAGGAGTAAGACCACCCTTTCCAAGCTGAAGGATTGGATCCATGGTCATTGCAAGACCTTTTAAATAAGCTCTCTGTTTACTTGTCATTTTTATTTTCCTCTGTTATTCTCTGCAAACGGACAGAATCATCCGTCTTACCACATCTGTTTCATTATTGAATCTATTTATAGTAATCAAAATCAAATCCGTACATACGCACAGTATCGCCTTCCTGAATGCCTGCCTTCTCAAGTTCTTCCAGGATGCCTCCCTCTTTCAGGAATTTCTGGAAGAATGCGAAACCTTTTTCGGAATCAAGATTTGTGTAGCCAAGCATCTTTTCAATCTTCGGTCCCTCGACAACAAAAATTGTCGGATCTTCAGGACTCTGCTCTACTGTATATGGAAGGTTTTCTCCGATCAACATATCTTCAGGGAAGAATTCCTGTTCAAATACTACAGGTTCCTGTGGGCAGCTGTCAAGAAGTTCTTTCACATGGAATAAAAGTTCTCTGACACCCTGACCGCTGACAGCGGAAATCGGATATACCTGGATTCCTTTTGGCTCAAATTCTGCCTTAAGTTTGTCAATCGGGCTCTCTTCGCCGTCTTCTGTATAGATACAGTCGATTTTATTTGCTGCGATTACCTGTGGTCTTGCAGCAATTTCCGGATTATAAGCTTCCAGTTCTTTATTAATCTTGTAAATATCATCGATTGGGTCACGTCCCTCTGTAGATGCTGCATCTACAATGTGGATAATGACTCTGGTACGTTCAATGTGGCGGAGGAACTCATGTCCAAGTCCCACACCTTCGGAAGCACCTTCGATCAGACCGGGAATATCAGCGATCACAAAACCACCGTTTTCAGTATCTACAACGCCAAGATTTGGGCTCAGGGTTGTAAAGTGATAGTTGGCAATTTTCGGCTGTGCGTTGGTAACACGGGAAAGGAATGTGGACTTTCCGACGTTCGGGAATCCAACCAGACCTACGTCTGCGATTACTTTCAGCTCCAGAAGAACTTCCAGTTCCTGCGCAGGCTGTCCTGGCTGTGCATATTTCGGAACCTGCATGGTTGCAGTCGCATAATGCTGGTTTCCTTTGCCACCTCTTCCGCCTCTTAATACGATCTGGCGTTTATTTTCACCGGACATATCAGCAATTACTTTACCGGATTCTGCATCCATGATAACAGTTCCTTCCGGAACTTTTAATACAACATCTTTTCCATCGGCACCATGGCAGCGTTTTTTGCCGCCTTCCTGTCCGTCTTCTGCCTTATATTTTCTTCTGTGTCGGTAGTCGCCAAGGGTGTTCTGGCCTTCATCTACCTCAAATATCACGTCTCCTCCACGACCGCCGTCGCCGCCGGTGCGGACCGCCATTCAGAACATGGGTCCCTACGAAATTTACATGGCCGTCGCCGCCTTTACCGGAGCGGATATCGATTTTCGCTCTGTCTGCAAACATATGACACACCTCATTTGCCCTTTACTAATGATTATTTCGTAATAGTAATCTTCTTAAATTAATGCATTTGAGACCGTTCAGCAGGATTTAGCCGCTCTGATGAGTCAGATCGATATGCAGTTACAAGGATTGCTATGGTTTCTTTTATATCATATAACTCTTTTAATCTATAGCAATTCTACTATAAAAGAAAGGCTCCAAACCCATATTAGATTTGAAGCCTTCGCTTAACCAGATTATTCTGCTTCTACTGGAACGATAGAAACCTGTTTCTTATCGCGTCCTTTTCTGGTAAATCTTACGACACCATCTTTAAGTGCGAATAAAGTATAATCTTTACCGCAACCTACGTTCTCACCAGCATGGATCTTAGTTCCGCGCTGTCTGTAAAGAATATTTCCAGCTTTAACAAACTGCTCCGTCTGCTCTCTTCGCACCTAATCTCTTGGATTCGGAATCACGACCGTTCTTTGTAGAACCAACTCCTTTTTTATGTGCGAATAACTGAAGGTTCATTTTCATCATGTTGTTACACCTCCTTGACTTTTACTGTCAAATATCGATTGTTATAACTATGTTCAATTTCTGTTAATCCGAGAATCAGCGAATCCATGAGAAGGGTTCCCCTCTCAGTAACCGGAGCCGTAAAATGAAAAGATACATAGCCGTCATCTTCCTGCACTTCAAACTGATCATCTGTAAATGTCTCAAGAGAATTTACAGTATTAATCACTAGTACAGAGACAGCAGCACAGACAATATCCTGTCCTTCCTCTGCATATCCGGCGTGACCTTTCGAAACAAATTCCAGATAATTTCCATTTCTCTTCTTAACTGTAATTGTAATCATAATGACACCAGATTAACCGTTAATCTTTTCGATTTTTACTTTAGTGTACTGCTGTCTGTGACCGTTTTTCTTGTGATATCCAGTTTTTCTCTTGTATTTGTAAACGATAACTTTTTTTGCTTTACCGTTCTCAACTACAGTAGCGGTAGCACTGGCATCTTTCACATCTTCACCAGCTTTTAATCCGTCATTGCTTACTGCAATAACATTATCAAAAGTAACAGTTTCACCAGCTTCAACACCGAGTTTCTCAACTCTGATTACGTCGCCTTCAGCAACTTTGTACTGTTTACCACCTGTTGCAATAATTGCGTACATCTGTGGCACCTCCTATAATCTTTACTCGCCAGATATGGTGACCTTTCGGTGCTTGTACCTCTCTGTGCGGCATCTCATTTATAATAGCGGACAAAATTCGATTTGTCAATAAGTTTTTTTCAATTTCTTTGAATTTTTTTCTTTTATTTTACAGGTACAATTTCAATCCGGTATCCGTCAGGATCTGTGATAAAATACAAACTGCAGAGCAGTTATTCAGTTACGGAAAAATATCGATGAGAATTGCAGATGCTCGTTTGATTTACATAATTATTTTATGGCAAACTATAATTCTCTGATTTCCTCAATCACAGGTTTTCGCACTTTCTTTCTGGTAAGTTCCAAGATGTGCAGTGGAGTGATGTCCACTGCTTTTGCCTTTACCGGATCTTTGCGCAGATATTTCTGCAGGACATGGAACAGTTCATCCTGATGATCCTGATTTTCCATATTAATAAAATCAATCAGAATAATTCCGGACAGGTTTCTGAGACGCAACTGTCTGGCAATTTCCTTTGCTGCCTCCAAATTGATTTTTCGGTAAGTTTCCTGCATTTTCTTTTTGCCTGTAAACTTTCCGCTGTTTACATCAATGGATACGAAGGCTTCTGTCTGCTGGATCACCAGAAATCCACCACTGTTCAGCCAGACTTTCTCATGCTGGATTTCTTCTAAGACAGTTTCCAGGCGATAAAGTTTGTAAAGAGGGAGAAGTTTATCATCATAAAACCGCAGCTTCTCTTTTTCCTCCGGGCTGTTACTGTTAAGATAGTCAGAAATCTGTCGGGATATCTCAGGGATATCTGTTATGATCTCTTCCAGGTTCCGGCTGTTGGCGTCGCGGACTGCAGAGATATAAAAAGGCTCTGTTCTATATACGCAGCTGAAACAGGTACGGGATCTTCCGTCTACAGCAGCCTTATGATACAGGCCCTTCAGGTATTCCAGTTCTTTCAGTATTTCTTCTTTTGATGCATCTGCTGCATTTGTACGAACGATGATACCAAACTCTTTATCCGGACGGTTAACTTCTGCTTCCATCCACTTACTGATACGGCTTCTGTCATCATTGGAAAGTTTGGAAGACAGACCAAATTTCTTATCGCCGGTTGTAAGAACCAGATATTTGCCTGTAAAATTCAGATTCGTGGTTACAGCCGGTAGTTTTCCCTTCATTGCTTCCCGGCTGATCTGCACAAGGATTTCATCTCCTGCCTTTAATGGGCGGTCACCTTTTTTTACAGAAGCATAAATCGCATTTGGAGCATCGGAAAGCTGCAGGTAGCATTTTTCCCCGGCAGAAATCTGTACGAATGCAGCACCGATATTGGCAGCTATATTCTCTATCTGTCCAACATAAATATTTCCAAGAGAAGATTTCTCCCCAACAGGTTCGAAGCGCAGTTCCATTACTTTACCGTCTTCTTCATACGCACATACATAGCACGGAATCTGCCGGATATTCATTTGGGTAATAATCAGTTTACTCAACTTCTTCACCCAGTGCTTCCAGAGTTACAAATTTATGTTCTTCCTCTGTTCCTTTATCTGCGTATACTTCCAGACGTTTGATGGAATAAGCAAATTCCGGAAGTTCTATGCCAAGCCATGAGAAGAATGTATCTGTTACCAGTTCCGGTTTTGTGTAATTGGCACTTGCGGAAGCAAGCATCATAAAGATCTTGTCTCCCTGAAGTTCCATCTTATAGATAAACGGGCGAATATCAATTTCCTTTTCGCTTCGTTTGGTCTTTTTCATTACTGTGATCTCCGGCTGCGCCAGGAAATCACTGATTTTATCTTTCCAGGAAATTTCAGGCTCTTTTCCCGGACGAAATTCTACATAATAATCGGCTGCTGCCACCAGTGACATTGCCTTACCCGCCTTTCCGTCCTCAACCTGACGAGTACTGAGTACATGTACCCCTTCTACCATCACTGCATCCAGACGTCTTGTGATCTCTGAAGTAGGAACTGTCTCTGCCAGCTCCAGATCGAAGTACTCTCCCAGACTTTCCGTACCAACTCCTAATGGTGCGGCAAAAGACATGATCATATGCGGACTGTATCCACCGGAAAAAGCAACCGGAAGATTGGCTCTGCGGATAGCCTTCTGGAAATAACGCATGGTATCCAGATGTCCCACAAATTTCACAGGACCCTCTTTGCTGAATTTAATTCTTACCTTCATAACATACACCTCCGCCATAACGCATAGCACCACAGCCGGAACATTTCTGACGGCAGTTTGGTGTTACGGTTTCTTTCTTTGCCTGTTCCCATTCGTGGATCAGGAACTTCTTGGTCACTCCTGCATCAATGAAATCCCATGGAAGGATCTCATCTGTGGAACGTTCTCTGAGAGTATAGAAATCAATATCTGTGTTGGTTTCCGCAAAAGATTCTTTCCATATATTATAGTCAAAACTCTCTGACCATGCATCGTAGATCGCACCTTTTTCATATGCTCTGAGGATAACTTTTGAACAACGGCGGTCACCTCTTGCAAGGAAACCTTCAAGAATCGTTACATCCGGCTCATGCCAGCTGTAGCGGATACTTCTCTGGTTTAACTGTGCGCGGATCTCGCTTTTTACGACCTTTGCTTTCTCCACGAAATCTTCCTCTCTGTACATACCTGCCCACTGGAATGGGGTAAATGGTTTCGGTACAAAGAAAGAGGTACTTACATTGACCTGAACCTTGCCATTACGTTTTTCTTTCGGCACTTCTTCATAATAAGTTTCTGCAATTTTCTGAGCAAGATGAGCAATACCTTTCATATCATCTTCTGTTTCAGTTGGAAGTCCGAGCATGAAGTAAAGCTTTACCTGATTCCATCCACCTTTGAATGCTTCACCTGCACCATGAAGAATATTCTCTTCAGTCAGACCTTTGTTGATAACATTACGCAGACGCTGGGAGCCTGCTTCCGGTGCGAAAGTAAGGCTGCTCTTCTTTACATCCTGTACCTTGCTCATAACATCCAGGGCAAAAGCATCGATACGCAGGGATGGCAGAGATATATTGACAGCATTGCCATGAAATTCTTCGATCAGGAAGTTTACCAGTTCCTTCAGCTCAGAATAATCACTGGAGCTTAGAGAACTTAAGGAAATCTCCTCATGTCCTGTATTCTGAAGCATTTCTCTGGCACTTGCCTTTAAATCCTCCACATTGCGCTCTCTGGTAGGACGGTAGATCATACCTGCCTGACAGAAACGACATCCGCGGATACAACCACGCTGGATCTCCAGAGTAACACGATCCTGAGTAGCTTTAATAAATGGAACTACAGGAGCTTTGATCGCGCGGTAGTCTTTAGTGACATCGGTAATCAGCTGTTTACAGACTTTCTCAGGTACGCCCTCTTTTGCAGGTGTAAAGGAAGCAATGGTGCCGTCTTCTTTGTAGGTTACATTGTATAAAGAGGGAACATAAATTCCGGGAATCTGGGAAGCTGCAAACAGGAAGTCTGCTCTGGAGCCGCCTGCTGCCTTGTTTGCCTTATATGCATCAAACAAAGCATCATAGACAGTCTCACCCTCGCCAATATAAAACATATCAAAAAATTCTGCGATCGGTTCCGGATTATATGCACATGCACCGCCGCCGATGACGATAGGGTCATCTTCCTTACGATCCTTTGCCAGAAGTGAAACATGGCTCAGGTCAAGTACCTGAAGCACATTTGTATAGCACATCTCATATCCAAGGGTAATACCAAGGAAATCAAACTCCTTTACAGGCTCCTGGGATTCCAGGGCAAAGAGAGGAATATGTTCCTCACGCATAATTTTATCCAGATCCATCCACGGAGAAAAGACACGCTCACACCAGACATCCTCACGTTCATTGAACATGTTGTAGAGGATCATCATGCCCAGATTGGACATACCGATTTCATAAACATCCGGGAAGCACATGGCAAAGCGGATATCTACGTCATTCTTATCTTTCATTACAGAGTTGACTTCACCACCGATGTAACGGGCAGCCTTGTCAACTTTCATTAAAATTTCATCGCTTAAAGCTAGAGTTCTCATAGTATTCCTTTCAAAGGTTATTGTATCACATTGTGTTAAGCAGGGAAAATCCCCCACAATATTCCTATTATATACGGAATGGTGGGGGATTTCAAGGGATTAGTTTTGCCTGTATTTATTGCCTGATATGTTTGTTCAGCCAATAAATTAAAATTCCGCTATAGGGAGTTTTCATTTCCTGCTGTGCGGTATAATGTTCCATCAATTTTTGATAATATGATTGAGGTGCTGTCTTTCCAAAGTATTTCTGAGCAATACTTCTATGTAATGCGTGAAGTGCCTGCAAACGACATTCTTTTAATCTACGTGCTTCACAATTTAAATTTAGTCTTAAATTTAAATCTTCGTCCAAGTCTTTGTCATTTGAATAGATTGTGCCATCAGAAGAATATTTAATATCTGACAATGTTGTACCATCAAAAACATTGATTTTCTTCATACTCTGTTGGATATCTTTTAAACTGCCTCTTTTGGCATCACAACTTTTATCTTCATTTGAATGGGCATCACGATTTCCCCAGCAGACAGCAACCATATTTCGATAATTCAGACGTTCTTTTTCTGATGTAACTGCTTGTGGGAGACAATGTTCAATTGTAGTTTTATGTTTACCTTCATTTTCATCAATTCGGCTCATACAATAAGCACAAAGATGTCCCTGTTCAGAAAGTAAACTTTTGATTACTTCCTTTTTTACATTTGCAGGCATGTCTGCATAAGAAGAAAATTTTTGTTTTCTGTATTCTAAAAGTTCTTTCGGTTCTGAACCTTTTTTAATTTCTATCATACACTGTTATCCTTATATTTGTTCTAAATCCAATTGTATACGCATTGCTGCAAGTTCGGGATCGTCTCCTATAAGTTCTTCTAAATCATTAAGCAGTTTATCTGCTTGTGTATAATCATGTTTATCTATTGCACGATAAAACATTTCAAATTGTTTCATAATATCATCTGGCCGTTCCGTTACTCGCATAATAGAACGTAAAATACTATTTGCATCTTTTCCATAAGTTTCTGCCGGAGCTGGTAACGCCTGATAATTTTCCAGAACAATCACCTGTTCTCTTGGTACAGAATTAATTACCTCTGGAGCATGAGTACTTACCACAAATTGCACTTGTGGGAAAATTTCAATTAGATCATGTAAAATCCTTTTTTGCCATGCGGGATGCAAATGAAGATCTACTTCATCAATTAAAACGATTCCATCTGTTTTTAAACAAACATCACCCAGACATTGTGGATTTAGGACCGCCATTCGATAAGCAATATCGGCAACCAGACTAATCGTGCTTTTATATCCATCACTTAATTGATTTAGAGGAATACGTATACGCATTCCATGTGAATCAGTATACGCAATATCGATTTCTTTTGTTCCTATGTTATACTGAACCTTAGAATCATTTGAACCTGTAATTTTATTATAACATTGTTCCATAGCAGAAAAAACTGCCTCCAACTCAGGTATAGGACCATAACCATTTTCTTGATTTTGATATTTTTGTACAGTCATTTTTAAAAACCAGTTCATCATCAATTTTATATTTGTGGTTCCACTCAGACTGTCAATATATCCATTTGTTCGTGTGTTTTTTTCAAATATATTTGTTTGTTTTTCACGATGATAATCCCAAAGCCTTCCGGTGCCGTAGTAAGCTATTATTGGTAATAATAACGTTGTATCACCTTTTTGAAGTCGTTTTTGATAATTTGCTGCAATATCTAATATCTGTTTGGCATTTTTTATTGTGGTTTTTCCTTTTGCGGTATTCAAAGTTCTTTCCCAATAGATATCCGGCTTTTCATCTATTTGGGCCAGGGCAGAGATTCGAACCGGATATTGTGGCTGCACATTATCAGTACTTCCGATTTTATATGCTTTTAAATGCGCGCTTTCTTTTGTAATGTTCAATGCTTTGGAACCATCAAAAGAAGTAAACATTGTACTCATTGCAATTGCAATACTTTCTAACAAAGATGTCTTTCCAGCACCGTTTGCTCCAACAATTAATGTCAGTTTCTTTTGTAATTGAATTTCAATTTCTTCAAAACATTTAAAATTCTCTAAAGAAATTTTTTTAAGATACACTTCATTGCCTCCTGTATTTATTTTAAATGCTTTAATTATTTTGATACGATATTCCAAAGTGAATCAAAACTATCCACAACATCATACACAATCTCGCCATTACTGATAGCCTTAAAATGTTCTCGCGCACAGTGAATTTTGGCTTCCTCTATCAGGCGCAACTGCATGGAACTCATCGAACCTTTGGTTTCTGCCACAAAATAAATATGTTTTACAGTTCCCTCATAAAACGCAACTGCCCAGTCTGGATTATAATGTCCGACTGGAGTAGAAATATAAAATCTGTCAGGCAGCTTTATATATACTGCCACACTCTTATTAGTCTCCAATTCCATGGCAAATTTCTGTTCATTTGCAGAATCATATTTAATATAGTCATAAAGATGCTTCTTCGTCTTCATTACATTAGTACCAAGATGTCCTTTTATGGTGTTCTCAGTAAATACGTCCATTCCATATTTATCATCCATCACCTTATAACTAATGTGCTTAATAACCGCTGCTGCTTTTTCATCATTAATTAAAGCTGCCGCCTTAATAATAAATTCTTCCGGATTATCTTTAAACTGATTAAATATGGACGGTTGAATTCCCTGTAAAATCCTTATAATATCTTTTCTCGTCAATTTTGTTTCATCCACCAGTTTTCCTATCAGATCATATTTTACATTTGTACTGGCAGTAACCGTATTATTATAATTATCAGCTTCTTCTTTAACAAAAGATGCCCCTTTGATAAGCTCCTCTTTTGACTTAATCTGATCCATTGCACCGGTTACTACTTTAAAATAAATCTTGGAAACTCTTAGTTTTTTGTCCAGAGAGGAAATTGCGTTGCGTACAAGTTCATCTGTATCAAAATCAACTACATATACTGTTTTGTAATTGATTCTGGACCATAATGCCTTAAATTCCGGCATCGCCATTTTTTCTTCATCTACATGCAATTCCACATTATTTTTTCGTGCATCTTCAGGTTGCATAGAATGACTATCATAAATAGAGTCAAGAATCTCAACAATGGAATCAGAAAAATCTACCAGATCATCATCTACCTTAAATTCTCCATTTGTCCGGTCTATATAATATTGTTCTGTAAGAGTTCCTTTTTTATCAATATAACCATTTCTGATCAACTCAAACAGAATCGCACTTGCCGTTGCGGAATCAATAACCTGTTCATTGCCGTGATTATCTTTTATTACTTTACCAACAAAAAGTTCATTGGTAACAGCTCGTGGTCTGTCAGCAACAGCCTCCGCAATTTCACTCTGAAGCCCTTTTGCAAAACTATCATAACTTTCACTGGCAATAACAGTCAGTACATTAACATTATGGACATCATTTCCAAGCATATTGGTATCCATACGCTCTCCATTCTCGTTAACGCAAAGTCGAAGACCACGCCCAACTTCCTGACGCTTTCGAACTTCACTGCTGCTTTGCTTCAAAGTACAAATCTGAAATACATTTGGATTGTCCCAACCTTCACGCAGAGCAGAATGAGAAAAAATAAATCGTACAGGAGATTTATTTGGATTTCTGTCTAAAAGTAATTCTTTATTCTTCATAAT